>JAJNBK010000054.1 GCA_021155845.1 Nitrososphaeraceae archaeon | reverse complement strand
CACGGGTTCAAGTCTTCTTGGGAAATCAGGATTGTTAGATGGACGCGAAGCGACCACACATTGGCGTGCTTTTGATTTTCTTCGTCAATCCGCACCTAAGGCCAATATACGTGAAGACGTTAGATTTACTCTGGACGCTCCCATCTTCACCTCTGCAGGCATTTCTGGAGGAATCGACATGGCCCTGCGCATTGTCAGCCACTTTTTCGGAACCAAGATCGGACAGGCCACTGCACGTCAAATGGAATATCCTTATCCCCACCAAAACGACCGACGTAGAGGAGGTGATACTTAAAAGGAGATGATCATAGTTTATCTACCTGAATTCAAATGCATATATTCTCTCCTCTAAGAGAGGTCACTATTAATTAACTAATTGATTACTATACACAAACTGAATCCACAAGAAAAAAATAAGATAAAAATTTACCATGGTTTTGCCTCATACACTATATTAAATGGTGTCTGAATGGCACGTCTGAACTGTTTAAAGTCTGCAGCTTTTACTAATTCAGAGATACGACGCTCACCTGCTTGTGATCCCAATGCAGGTCCATTATGACATAATGTTGCAGGTACGCAGACTAAACTAGATGCAGCATAATACATAGGTCCAATTAAAGTGATTTAGTCTAAGAGGTTATTCTAACTTGTTTTTAACCCACGATATAGTTCGTCTTTGAATTTTGATTCGCAGCGGTATTTACTATAATTGTCTACATAAAACAATTTACTATAGAAGTTATATATTAGTATGATTAGTAAAAAAGGTATGGAATCGGATATTCAACTATTAGAATTAGCTACCGGTATCAAGGATTCCCTAACAAAGGCAGGATTTACTACTATTAACTTCATACTTAGTAGCAGTACTGCAACAGACATTTCAAAAAAACTTGGAATAGATCTTTATGTAGCCCAAATTATTTTCGAAGAGGCAAAAAAGATAAGAGATGTTGTCACTGCTGATACAGCTACTACTGTTAACAAAGACAGCGATTCCAATAATAATAATAATAATTATTTGCTATCAATTCAATGAACAAAATATAATTGCCCAGCTGAAAGTAACTGATGATTTCTATAATAGCGTTACCAAATTAAACTATAAATAATGAATTATTTATAATCAATTTACTATCGTCTTGTATTCTTTTGTTTTTTTGTTGAGTTTTCTGTGTCATCGCACGTTGTAACTTATGCCTTAATGTAAATCGCAGACAAAACTGCTGCTACTATCCTCAGAGTTCTTTTCTACACTCTAGAAACTTAGCCCAAATGTCAATGGAATCTTTGTCCAAGGAGAATACCACTTACCTAACATAAATCACTTTTACAATCTTTACCTTCATCATCATACCAGTTCATAAATCATACATTTCATTTGTTCTGGTGTAAGGACAACTAGAGCATATGCATCTGTCTTTTTCTTTCTGTTTTGATTGTTTGCCATATTTCTACCAAATCTGATTTATTGGCCTTCTGTGCATCTTTGATATAAGTTTCGATTGTATCATAGAGGAAGTCAGCATCCTTGCCCAAAACTTTTAAAATATCATATGCCGTGTCTGTTAATTCAGTTGATGATGACATCTTATATATCAAAAGACAATAAAATATTTAACAGATACACAATCTGTTCATCATTATAAACAACTTATGCGACTCATGAAGCAGCAGATTAAACTGAGGAAAAACATGTGAATAAACAAAATAGAAAAAAGAATTCAATATTAAATTAGAAAAATCCATATATACATATCAAATAACAACTAATTCCTCTTTTATCTTTCCATATATCCATAAACCTACATCAACAATAATTATGGCCCCAAGATAATCGAATGTGTTATAATCGATGCATGATCTGGTTGCAAATGATATCAGATAAAGGGAACGTTTGTGATACCATCTGCTTTCTTCTTTGTAATAACACTTCGTAATCACTAAAGTTTGAGCATCTTTAAGATTTTACTATAATACATTCAATCTTGGAGCGTACATTGTAGTGCAGTTAACCCTAAAGTTAAACAAGACGTCAATCTTTAAAGTCTTTGTAATCTAATACTTATCAGGATGAGAAGCTTCAACGATTGGTGGAAGACAGTTCCAACTGATTTACAGCAGAAAAGCCGTAAAGGTGATGAACAAAACAAGCCATTGCTAAATCAAATTAACTATGCTTTTTTGCATCTTCATTTGGCTGGAAAGCATGATGCTAAGCCAAGTCATGAAGAGCTAAAGGATTGGCTTCATAGCGGTCAAATAGATGTACTAAGGATGAACAAATAAGAAAATAGAAAATCAGCTAATTATTATTTTTTAAATCTAAATTAGTATGGCTTTAGGTTTTACAGCGTAAAAAAGACAATGCTAATGCAACTGTCAAATGTGCACATATATTATTCCATAATATATATAATGAAAATGCATAAAATAAGACTTAATAATTTTATCTCTTAATTAAAGAATCATAAACTAGCAGTAGCTATTATAAATGTAAATATATTCTAACAAATAGAACTCTTTTAAAATGAGAGTTCTTATTGCATATACATATGGCTGCTACTGCATTCTTAGTGTTTTATCGTTTTAAAGCAATGAATAAAGAAGAAACACAGAAAGCTAATGATGAATGGAATAGATTGAAGAATGGCTTACCTTCTGGTATTGAGCTAGTAGGAGAATATATCCATTGATAGTGCTGATTCATTTTTGGATTGGTGGTCAAAGTTTAAGGATACTATTAGATGGTATGTAGAGGAGACACATACAATAGTAGCAAGGAGAAGGTAACTAATTTTTTATCTCTTTATTTATCTCTTAAACCTCTGCATTCTAGTTTATTTTTTAAACAAAGGAAATAGCTCATGCGTTAGATGGGAGGATGTAAAACAGAATTGACTCTATTTGCACCTCAAACTGATTATCGATTCATCGCATAGGCTAAGAAGTACTTCAAACTCCTCAAAAAATAAAAGATAATAGAATTAAGTTCTCTTAATATGTGATCTTATATTCTCTCTTAATTCATCTCTACATGAGACAGTTAACATATTTCTTTACTGGAACATCAAGTATTAAATGTATATGGTCAATATTCTATAATTTCTTGTTTCAAATATGAAAGATTTTAAGATATGGTATGATTTAATGTATTGTTAAACATCTTATAAAAAATTTGATGAAAGTATATAAATTCTTTGGGTTCGGTGGGATGTAGGACAGATTTGACTCTAATTTGCAACTAAGATTATTATAATATGGAATTGAATATTGCATTTTTCATTTATATATCTCAGAGGATATAATACTAAAGATCTATAGAAGAATGGGATCCAGCCAATAATGATTTTGTATTGAGATGTAATAGTTGCTGGAGAACAAATAACAAGCATGTCAAAATTATCCGTACCTCACGTGAAAAATATTATTGTGAACAGCGTTTGAATATCTATGATCTATGCCATACATCATGACCAAGTCTATGAAGGCCCTCGCCCGTTGCACTTCCTAGAACAACATCTGATCCGATAATTCCAATCTTTTTCATCATAATTTCATGCAATGTTGTTACAAATGCCCTGCAAAGAGATCTTCAAGACAATAATAAAAATAAAAAAAGGAAAGAAGAATTTTGTTTTTTAACAACGTCAAGAAGTTGATTTGCGTTGGTGTTCAAATACTGTCGATGGCTCAAAGAATGGACAGTTAACTACATGTTTACCATCCATAGCGGGTGTTATCGTTATCAAGCCAGCTTGTTGCATCGCAGCTATATCATCCAGAGTCTCTAGAACTCGTGCCTGTGAAGGATCTTTCCAGTCTATGAAGGAGATTGTCCACATAGGACTGTAATTCGTATCAGTTGGTCCAGCGGATCCAATCCCAGCTTGGAATCCCATTGGACCTGAGCCATTAATTCCATTCATAAACTGGAATAGGTCAGGAGCTACAGCTGTTTTTACGATCTGCTCATCAGCTGGAACATTAGGTACTCCCATCATCATTGCTGGCATTTCTGGTGTTGCATCTATTACTATATAATATACAGTCTTGCCATCTGGTCCCCATCCTCTATGGGCTACCATAGTTACAATCATCTTCTGAGTATCGATGTTTGTTACTTGTCCTCCACCCATGTAAGGAGTATCGTCATTGACATTCTTGTCTTGCTTTATCTGCATTGAATGTCTTGTTTATAGATAACTCCCCATTCTGTTGAGCAGTCATTATTTCTTGAACTGATTTCAATTCTCTAGCCGTCACTCCTTGATTCCACATAACCAAGCTTAACTGCTCTAGTGGACTATATCCTTCATTTCCTGGTTTTGCATTTACAATCGGAAGTTGAAAGCCAAATGTACCATTACCTGCAATTCCATTCGTAAAGGCATATATTTGATTACGGGATGCTTCTGGAGTCTGTGCTAAAATTGGTGCGAAGTTTGCTTTAAAGCCAGTCTTATTTGTTATTATATCCGCAGTCTTTTCGTTAGATGCATCTGTTGCTATAAAGAATATTTCATTTCCATTCTCGTATCCTTTCATTAATGGAATATCAATTGGAACGTTTGCTCTAGATAATTTCAATACTGAGCCTGGTCCAGGCTGTTGTTGTTCTTGTTGTGCTAGAATCCGTTGTTGTTGCTGCGACACCATTGGAGCCAAAGCAATGATGGCAACCAAAACTACTATTGCTATAGGCGACAACATTATTGGGTACTTTTTGTTGTTATCTATTTTCATCAACAGATAGATCTTATCTTTGTATAAAGGCTATTCCTAGAATACATTAAAAAAAAGTATAATAGTTCAAGTGATAATTTAATAATCAAGATATTGATGAACGAGTTTTCAAGATATTATATCTAGCCACAGAGCTAACAGTACAAGTAAAGACAGATGTATATGGTTGCTCTAACATATACATTGTAGATCTAGGATATTTTTATTTTAGACTAAGGTTATTTTTCTAATCAATCTTTATCCCTTTAGCTATTTCCTGTACGGTTTAATACAAATACTATAAGTCAACCTTATATTGTTATAGATATGCTCTCTATAGTAGACAGAGGATATTACTATCACCATCTATAGAGCAAAACTCTAGTTAGTGCCTTGTATCTATTAATGAAGCTAAGACAATATAAAAAAATACATATTTGAAGAAGTGAATTCAAAATTCTCAGTGATGAAGAAGGCGATAATACGTTAACAATATAATGAACACATCAGATGTATTTCATTGCACACAATAAATTTTTATCTCTTTTTATCTCAATAGCTATAATAACAAATGCTTTACTGACTCTGTAAGCGGTATATATGCATTTTTAATTTTTTGTCAGTTAAGTCTCTCACTTCCTTCTGATGCCAATTTTTTGAAATTGTTATATTATGTTTGAAAAAGAAAAAAGACTATCAACTAGTTTATTATTATACTTAACTTCTTTTTCTGTTGTTGGAAAGTAAAAGGAAAATTATCTACCTGACTATCTAGCCAGGGTATATCTCGGTTTTAGGATGAAACGCTACCCATTCAAACCAGAATCCTTCATCAAATGCTATACGTGTGAGTTGTTTTTCTTTCATCTGTCCGCTGATTGCTTTTCCTTCAAAATTCCATTCGCTTCCAGTTTGTTTATCAATAAATTTGTTGTTTTCTGCATTATAATCAAATTGCAATACTATCTTCTCTGCTCCATCTTCTACGACAGGATCATATGCCCTAACCATAAATGGATGTAATGAGAATAGTGTAATAGATTTACCATTTACTTGATCATTAATGACCTTCTTGTTCTCTATTTCTTGTAGTTTGTATGCTTTGTATTGTCCTTTATTTTCAAATCCTACTACAATCTCTTTTAAATTAAGTCTACCATCTTTATTGGAGACTGGAAAAAGTACATCAGAGTTAGTATAATAATCTCCATATGGGTCTGCTCCATAAGGTCTGTTAGATCCAGTATCACTTGAAAGTACTTTGCTATCAGGATACAATTGTTTCCATTCCTTCCAGTAAGCTAAATCAAATGGTACTCTTTCCAATTTAGTACCTGCATACTTACCTACTATTCCTTCTGCTAGAGCTTGGCTCCAAAGAGATTTACTTGTTCTATCATACATTACCAGATTACTATTATACAATTTACCTGAGGTTCCAAATTCAACTACTTGCCCATCAATTATACGATTAAACACTTGATTGGTAAAACATAAAGGACAGTAAGTTACTGCAACAGGAACCCCATCAACTTCATCATTTACAATTTCATGCCAGACTAAGATTTGAAGAGGATATGCTCTAATATCACCATTAATGTTTAAACCAAGTACAAGTTCAGAGTCTTCCAAAAATTTAGAAGCTTCTTGTACTGATATAAATTTAGGATTATCAATTGATGGAATACCATCAGGAGGAGGTCCTCCGCTAACAATTTGATCTAGAGGAACAATACTCTTTTCTTTTTCTTCAGCAGTGACGGCTGCTGCTGCTGAATTTGTATTATCCACAGCAGCAATAGTAATAGAAGTAGGATTACTGTTAATTATAGGAACGATAATAATTACCGATAAGATAGTACCAAATATTGATAGCATGGCCATTACAGCTATTGCTTTTTTATCGACGTTTTTCTTGAGACGGTTGTTATGACTCAAATTCTAGCTTCCTCCTTCTCCTTATTGTCATGTCCTTTAACGGTCTCCTGACTATTTAGTTGATTGAAGTTGTTTTTTGTATTGTTTCTACGATCTAATTCTCTTTTAAGATTTAGTGCAGATATGCCTGCAAAGCCAAATACTATTGCCAATCCTATATACGAAAGTAGTTTAGAGTATTCTATTAGAATTACAGATAGAGTACTTCCGAAAATCCAAGGCAACATCGATAATACTAAAAGCCAACTCCCACAACATCCTAGAGGTACTAGAGAGAAGAAAGAAAAGAAGGAACTAAGAGCTGTACTTCCTGAACCTGTACCAAGAATTCCTTTTTTCTTTTTATCTAAACTGCAACCCAAGCCTTTAGTGTAAGTAGAGATAAAAACCTGCATTCCTATTCCAATTGCTAATCCAAAAATTACAATAGAGTTTATTTTAAAAGCAGCATTAATAGCAGCAATAGCAGGAAGACTAGGTGTTGTAATAACAACTACTGCGAGATAAACTATTGTAGTAATAATACCTATGATTATACCCTTTACTAACGCATTTTTGGCATTATAACTGACTATTTGGGTAGAGCTAATTTTCATGTAGTAACTAATCAAAATTCTGCTATTTATGGTAATGCTCCAACAGTTAAAAAATAGCTTGAACAAAGAAATGAGAATATCTATCAATGTTAGAAAGAAAAATTTGATTAGTTAATATTCACAATACATAACTTAACTTAGGGCATTACTTGTTACCAAAAGCTTTCCCAAAGTTGTAAGTTTTGTAGAGATCTTGCCTCTGTCACCTCTTTCAACTTCCAGTAATCCTAAATCAGCTAGACCTTTGGAATCTTTGCTTCCCTGCACATGGTAACTTAATAGTGGTTTTCCATATCCAGATGCTTGCTCTAATTGATCCAAACTGTCAACCACTCCTCCAGCACTGTCAATAGCTTTTAAAATTTTTATCTTTGCTTCTGATATTATCTCATTATAACTTAATTTGAGAATGGGCATTATCAATGGTACAGTATGTGTTGAATCCATTCCAAATGCTTTAATGCCATTTATAAATGCGGAAGATAGAGCAGCGCAACCAATTAATTTGTCTCCCGAGCTTATATTCATCAGAACCTGCTGGAATTCTTTACCATTGAGATTTAAAATTTCATTTACTCTTTCCATAGTATCTCTTATAACATTTTCTTTTGTTACAAGAGTTATTGTAACTGGCAGTCCCAGAACGGTTCGAATTTTCCTTGAGAATTCCTCAGCTTTACTCTTATCTGAGGCAAAACAAATTAAAACCAACTTGTGGACAGGAAAACTCCTTATGCCTAATGCTATTCCATCCTGACCTTCAGAACCGAAAGTGGCAATTTGAAGTGTTGTCAACTGATGCTGTGCCATAATATTATTCTGTTATGGGATATGGCATTGATGCTAATAAGACAGATCTTTAACAGTTAGAAATTGACTTTAACGGTTAAAGAAAAAGGAGCAGCAGTTCACTTCCCATTAGTGATTTAGGTCAACTGATGTAGGCGTTCTTTTCATCTTTTGATAGGCCTAATCAGCCTATCAAGTCCTCTATGCTAAAAGTAATGCCATAAGAAGGACAGATAAAATTTGTTCTCACATAAAACTCCTTTTTTATATGGGTTGATAATTTTTTTCATTCATTTCAGCTATTTCATGCAATATTTTGTCAAGTTTTCTTCTTCTCCTAAGTAGCGCGATTCCTTTCATCATTAATGGACTAGAGGCCATACCTAAAACCATTCCTATTATCATATCTAACGATATCTTAAATCACCCACTTCAACAATGACCGATTCGTTTCAGTGGTATATATTATTATAATATGATCACGATAGGACACTTCCTTGCAAATCTGTTGTATTTTAACGGCAGTTGCTTTTAGTATTTCTATAGGTAGCACGATGACACCATAGGAAATCCACAAAATCTCCTGATTGCTATTCAAAGTGGCATCTCATTACCATTTATAACTTTTATCACTCTTAAGCAGTAGTCTTTACTTCCATAATCCATTCGCATTTAATGCCATATTTCTGCTCATGATATTTTTCAACAGCTTCTTTATTTGGAGCATCAAGCAAAGAAAATATTTTGTTAGCTTCAGTATTATAGAGGATATTTATGTGTTTAACACCAAATTCATCTAGGGGCAACTTCTGTGTTTTTGTAGAGCTTTCTCATCAAAATCATTCATAGAATGAGCATCAAGAAACCTTGGCATATACACAGTAGTTTAGAAGCAGTCATTTAAAAATTATTAAACTTTTTTCTGCATGGTAAATAACAGAACTTTTGAACTCGACCGAATCACCACCAGCACCAGTACATACCACTAACAGTAGCAGCAACGACAACAATAACAAATGACTGCTTGCTCATCTATCTCCCCTGCGAGTTTTTACTGCATGACAATTTGGACATAATGCATGGCAATTTGATTCCTTGTTGTTTGACCTATAGCCGCTTTGGTCGTATTAACATCCATTTATCCATCACTCATCAT
>JAJNBK010000415.1 GCA_021155845.1 Nitrososphaeraceae archaeon | reverse complement strand
TGAGTCCAGTTTATTTGTTCTCACTAGTTCTGAAACCCTGTTTACTGCAGCAAGACAGTCCATTCCAGATTGCCAAGTAAGTATAATTGTGCATTTATCACAAACACTACCTTTTGCATTAGTTGCATATACTTTATTACAAAAAATGCATTTGTTGTATACCATTGATTTACCAGCTTATTACAAAAAATGCATTTGTTGTACACCATTGATTTACCAGCTCTTGGAGCATTTATACCAAAATGAACGGTATTAAAACAGCTCATACACAAATGCTGATTACACGTTGAACATGTATGATATTCTTCCTTTTTGGTACATCTTTCACAAAGTGTCATGGTTTGCAATCACCGTGTGGAAAGATACAGAATTAGATAATAAGTGTGAGCTGAGTTGTTCATCTATCGTACTATATAGGTTGATGCCCTATATTAACTGCTTGCAAATATGATGATAAATAAGGTATGTACCGTCTTACCAATTGGCTCTTTGTATTGGAATATGTTTCCCACTATGACATAATGGACAATCTTTATCTTGTCGGCGTTCAAGGTCAAAAACTACTCCACAATTATTGCAAACATGTAGGTCGTGTACCACATTCAACGCTAGCTATTAATCATTATAAGTGTTAACATCAAAAAGTAATCGATATTTTATAGAGATTGGTTATACATATTGCCTAAATGATAAAGAAAAAAGAAATTTTATAGCTGGGAACAGTTCACCTAGACTTTATTACAAGTGCTGCGTCTTCTTTATAATTATATTTTGATATAGTTGTCATATGGATAAATGGCTTAGGCCACAAAGAAAAACAATTTCGTTAATAATAATAATTATAATAATTATAGTGTCGGGGACAATAATCATTATTGTTCTTACTCCTTTATTGCGGCCTCCCATTCCTGAGCTATTAGTTGATCGTAACGGAGTTACAAAGATCTATGGAACAAAAGGAGAAGAAAACTATGGTTTTGAATATAAACATGATAGTCGTTTAGAAAGAGATGAATTCTATTTAGAGGATGTAGCGGTGTTAGATGGTGAATATACAGCCTATATCAAATTAGACACAAAAGAGGATGACGACGACGAAGTAAGTTTCAAATTACGCGGAGGAAAACATAACAATGATCATAGGCTTGCTGGTAGATGTTATGCCATAGGAGTAGAGTTCAATGGAGAGCCGCATTTAGCAAAAGAATATCCAGAACACCCCAAAACTCCTAAATTTCAAAATGAAATAAAAATAGCAGATGGTACATATAGAAATATTGGCGATGAAATTATGGTGGACAGCTACAGACGACGGAGATTGGAGAAATAATGATGGTAGAAAAGGAGGCAAGCCATATTTAGAGCTGCAAGGTGAAAAAGGAGGTACATCTGAAATGATCTATATAAGAATTGACCAGATGGAAGAAGAAGGACAGACCAAAATTAAATACGAATCAGTAAGGGAGATAGATAGTTCCAATAGATTGGGAAAAAACGTAAACAGTTAGAATTACTTCTTATGCTTTCGCTATATGAGAATCCTTATTCTTATGCTTTTATAAAAGATAAAAAAGAGAATTCAACTCAAAAAGTATGCCATATATATATGTATATATGTATATACATACATATAATGAACGTAGAAGGGCTTTACTAATTTAGTAAAGAATAGCATAAACCATAGAATATACTATTGACTATTGTTCCAATATTCTTAGAGACTGTAAGCAAACAAGAAGAAATAGGGAAGATGTTATTTGCACTTTGTATTATTATCAGAGAACAAATAGCAACTCCTTGCGTTTGTTTTGTGATCGAAGGCATACCAAATTAATTTTTCTCTGCTTTTTTGTTTAATGTGATTAAGGCTAATGCTAATATTTAATTCATTTTAATTTAATTTAATTTAATTTAATTTTAGCCCATCAAATTTGACTCGGCAAAATTGATTTTACCAATTATATAGTATAATGTAAAAAAATCTAGAATAAAAAATAGTATGTGTTGACATGGTATAGTTATCCCACTAAAAAATAACATGTTAATTTACAATAGCATATTATTAATATGACAAACGTATCAATCGCTATATTGAGTAAATTTGCCAATCAGCATGATTTGTTAAATCATGCAAAGGATTTTATTAAAACAAGGATGGATGCGGTTAAAAAAGATATAGACCATTGCATTAAAACTCAGCCTTATGCGCCATTTCCTGCATTGATTTATTGTTTTTCTAATATTGACTTACTTGGAGCTCTTTATACAGGAAGAGCTGATAAGGCTGCTCCTACAACTCAAAGATCTAAAAAGTATTCCACGACACAACAATCTAAAAAGTATATGAAAGATTTTATGGGATATAATGAAGAGAAAAGTACCCTTCTTCAATGTATATTCAGACATAAACTTGTCCATCTGGCAGAACCATTATTATCAATTATTGAGTATAAATCACGTCTTATAGCATGGAAATATAATCATTATAATACGGTTAATCATTTGATTTTTATACCTGCCTCTACTGCAAATAATAAGATACAGATTACTGCTAATTGGGATATTCATTTCGATGAAGTCTTTGAAATAAGTATCTTAGGTCTGGCTAACGATATCATCAATTCAGTTTATAAGGCTGATGGATATATAGAATCACTTCAAAAAAATA
>JAJNBK010000053.1 GCA_021155845.1 Nitrososphaeraceae archaeon | reverse complement strand
TGTCCAGTAAATAAAACAGGTGGAGAATGTATAGTACAGCGTCCTGAGGATGGAAAGGCCTTAATTTCAGAAGACCTTTGTACTGGCTGCGGTATATGTATAAAGAAATGCCCTTTTGACGCTATAGTTATTGTTAATCTCGCAAAGGAGTTGAGTGAAGATAAAATTCATCAATATGGCGTCAATTCATTTAGACTATATCGTCTTCCAATACCAAAGAAAGGATCTGTAGTGGGCTTGCTTGGAAGAAACGCAATAGGCAAGTCGACAATAGTCAACATTTTGTCAGGAAATCTTCAGCCCAATTTGGGTAATTATGAGGGCAATATTAAGTGGGATGATGTCCTTAAGCACTTTCAAGGAACCGAATTCAAATCACATTTTGAGAGAATTGCTAATGGCGACTTGCGTGCCTCTATCAAACCCCAATTAGTTTATCTTATTCCAAAAGCATTTAAGGGAAGTGCAAAAGAGCTATTAAAAAAATATGACGAGCGTAAAGTGACAGATACTTTGGTAGAAGAACTTGGACTGAATAATTCTCTTGAACGAAATGTTAATGAACTGAGCGGAGGCGAATTGCAAAGATTGGCTGTTGCGGTAGCATCGGCAAAGGATGCTGATTATTACTTTTTTGATGAACCTTCTTCATACAATGATGTCTACCAGAGACTTGCTGTCTCTCGAGTGATTCAAAATCTGTCGCGACAGGGTAAAAGTGTTATGGTAGTAGAGCATGATATGACATTATTAGATTATCTCTCAGATTATATTCATATTCTATATGGTGAGCCAGGCGCATACGGTATTGTCTCCCGAGTTCAAAGTACAAAACTTGGTATAAATAACTTTCTTGAAGGATTTCTCCCTGCAGAGAACGTGCGATTTAGAGAGAAATCCTTCAGATTGGATATAAGAAGTTCAATTGATGATATGATTATGGACATTCCTGTCGCTCATTATACGGATATAACAAAGTCTTTTCCATCATTTGATCTTAAAATTTCTGCTGGTAACATAAGGCAAGGAGAAATTGTCGGAATAATCGGTGCCAATGCATTGGGTAAGACAACATTTATGAGAATGCTAGCAGGAGTGGACAAACCAGACTCTGGCACTATTGATATTGGTGCGAGAATTTCATTTAAACCTCAATATCTTAACCAAGATTATGATGGAGATGTGCGCTCATTATTGTATACTGCATATCAAAATGCAATAGAAGGTTCTCAAGTCGAAGAGCAAATTTTGATTCCAATGGGAATCAAGAAATTATACGACAAAAATGTCAAAAATCTTAGTGGAGGAGAATTGCAAAAGGTAGCAGTAGCAGCTTCATTGATGAGACAGGCTGATATTTATGCATTGGACGAACCATCTGCCTTCCTAGACGTAGAAGATAGAATTACACTGGCAAAATTCCTTCAACGCTTCGTCAGATCACAAGCTAAGTCAGCAGTAATAATAGATCATGATATGCAGTTAATAGATATAGTCGCAGACACCTTAATAATTTTCGAAGGCATTCCATCTATAAAAGGATCGACAAGTAATCCGATGAGCAAAGAAAATGGAATGAATCATTTCTTGAAATCTTTGGCTATAACATATAGAAGAGATGAAATTACTGGCAGGCCCCGGCTTAATAAAGAAGGAGGTAGACTTGACAGAGCACAGAAAAGTACTGGTGATTATTATTTCGTAAAAAAATCCTCTACGTAACCTATGGCTCATATTCTTAAAAAAATTTTGAGTGAGGCATTAACACGTGACGAGATATCCCAAGTATGCTCAGCCTTTGATATGATAGGCAGTATTGTAATAGTAAAGATCCCTGATTCTCTAAAGTTAAAAAAGCAAATAATAGGAGAGTCAATACTTCATTGCATCAAGCCTGCAAAATCTGTTTTTGCACAAACTTCTGCAGTTCGAGGAGATTATAGAATACGTAGCCTGGAATTTGTTGCTGGTGAATATAATACAATAGCAGAATATAGAGAACATGGATGTAAGTTTCGAGTGGATGTAGAAAATACGTATTTTTCTCCTAGGTTATCGACTGAAAGATTGCGAATAGCAAAGCTCACCTCTGAAAATGAAGTTATTGCAAATATGTTTGCAGGAGTTGGAACATTTTCCATTATAATTGCTAAGATGAACAAGACATGTAAAATTTACAACATAGATTGTAATCCTTTTGCCAATGAGATGTCTATTATCAATGCTAAACTGAATGGGGTACAAAATAGGGTGTTTCCCCTTTGCGGAGATGCAAAAGATATTATTCATGATCAAATCCGAGGCCAATGTGATAGGGTACTGATGCCATTGCCAGAACGGTCTAGTGAATTTGTCGATTCTGCAGTATTGGCATTAAAGGGCGGAAGAGGAGTTATCCATTTTTTTGTACACGTAAAGGCTAACTCTAAGAATACTGCCAGAGAAAAGGCAGAGTCCGATATACAAACTGTATTCAATAAATATCGGCATGAGATCCTTCATACAAGAATAGTCAGAGAAGTGGGTCCTAGGGTCTATCAGATAGTATCTGATGTCTGTACAAGTCCGTGATATATCAGCAATCTTCTCGATGTGTTGGAGCCGTCGCCATTGTGTATCCTATCCATGCCAAGACTGCAAGCAAAGCAGCGATTGCTGCAAGAACGGTTAGTTGTAGAATTAATATGCCTAAATCAGTATTAAGTAAAAGGTAAGCGTAAATAATAAATGCAAGAATAGAGACAACTAAGAGAGCATAGCCGGCAACTCTGCTACCTCTTCTTTTATTTTTCATAGGAGCATAGAATTCCGAGGTCATATTTATTGGATGTCTTTAGCCAAATTCTAAAGCCATAAGATACGCATCTTCTCCATCTCTATAATACGCACGTAATTTAGATTTTATTTGAAAACCAATCTTTTGATACATCTTGATCGCTGATTCATTGCTCTTTCTAACCTCTAGGTAAATCTCGTCACTTTTTCGATGCATGACGCCATTAATGCCCTCAAGCATCAAAGCCTTCCCTAATCCTTTCCCTCGGTGCTCTGGTAATACAGCAACTGAAACTACATGACCTTTCTTTACAAATCCTAGTTTTCTAAAATTAGAAAATCCAAATTCAATTTTACACATAATATAACCTATGATCTTATCATCAATTTCTGCAATGATAAATGCCTCCGGTAACTCTCTTAAAATAGATTCAAAAAAGTAATCAGAATAATGTTCTGGAAGAGTAATAATATTAATGTCAATAACTGATACCAAATCTTTCTCTTCGCAGTGCCTAATAACATAATCACCTACTCTTCGCAGTGCAGTTTGCAATTATTAGAGTATGACAAAACAAATTATTTAATCTTATCAAATACTCCATCCTGAATTTTTTTATAAAAGTGAGAATAATATGTTATAGATTCAGATAATCTTGTATAGACTAATGTTATTTATCTTCATTATTTTATTAAGAAATTCCATTATGGCTCTACTAAAGATAATAACTCGTATTTGATAACCTTCATCCCTTTATTGTTATATATATATCTCGTACTTGCTTGTACCGTATCAGCCATATTAAAAATGACAGCCAACTCATTAAGGTGTTGTTCGTGATAGAATTTTTCTTTAGTGATATAATATGAAATGAACGAATCCGTATGACAATAATACCATATGCCATCTATCTATCTATCTATCTATATATATATATATATATCTACAACATAGTCTTTAATAATATTACGTCCCCATCTGATACTACTAGAACTTTATTATTTTTTCCATGCTTTGTTAATAAACCTTGCAAAACATCTTTCGTACCGCTATAGGTTGTAAAACCAAGCAGAGTTCTAAGATAATATTGCGGTATTGTTGATAAGATACCAAGTTCATATTTCTGTTTTAACGCCTCAATGAAGACGAGGTGTTCTAAACCGTCTATGTATGAGGTACACTTTTTTGCATCTTCTATATTTAATTTTCCTTCAATAAACATCTGTAATGCTCCTCCACCAATGCCTTGCTTATTTTCAGCAAGCAACACGACCGATCCACCCTCTTTAACTATGTGGCTTGAGTTCCATATCGTATTTAGCGAATTTGTAAGAGTTAAATGCGGAGAGATTTCGCTGCTCGTACTGATGATTACAGACTTTGTTGGTTCTATCTTAATTGAGGAAATCGCGCTTAATTTGGTAACTGCGTCATTGAAACTTTGTAAGATATTTCCATAATAAATCCCCGCAATACCATGATAATTTGCTACGACTTCGATAGATAATGCTGGAATATTTTCACAAGAACTAAGTGCAATTTGAAGTGGAGTTCCTTTATTACCAACGGATGGAAGATCATTTTGTCTAGATTTGAAGGCTTCAGACATCATGTCCTTCATAAAATTGCGAAGGATTAGTGTAGGGGTACCGCTGAATCCGAATAGAGGATCATAAGTTACGTGCGAGATAAAAATAACATTTTGAAATCTATGAAGTATTTCCGGTAAAGATGGATAATCAATTCGTCTTAAAGAAATTTTTGTATCTGTAATATACATTTTTAGAGCTTCTGCGACATCAGGCAAAACATCCACCGTTAACTTTTCGTAACCTTTAGACTGCACCATTTGAGAAAGCATTGTAGTAATTTTAGCAACCGATCTAGAACCGGATAATGCAAAAATTAAGGTATTATCTCCTATGATGACATCTTTCAGTGCCGATTTAATTTCATCATCAGTCAATAATGGATAATCCGACGATACATGTTTAAGCAGATTTTCAAATTTGATATCAAGAACTATATCTGTAGTTCCATATTTGAGCCATATCTCTGGCATTGCCAATAATTGATGATCAGTTAAAATAAATCTCTTTCATATTAATAAGAAAAACATGGAGCCAAATTTTGTTTCAGAAATAGCATTATTCCTTCTTAAAAGTAACTTACTAAAATTTGGACTATATACATTAGCAAGTGGAAAGCAAAGCCCCTATTACATTGACTTGAGAATGTTGCAAAGCTTCCCTAGGTATTTCCGTCTTACAA
>JAJNBK010000052.1 GCA_021155845.1 Nitrososphaeraceae archaeon | reverse complement strand
TACTATTTTACCTGCAAAATATCACTGAACAGGAAGTTAGACATAGTCTTTTTGAGCAAGAAATACAGCGCCAGCAAGAATCTACAAAGAGTATATCAGGACATATAAGCTCAGATTTAAGTTTAGTTATGAATATGCTCGACGGTTTGGCTAATTCTGTTTATTTACAGCAAGGAGACTTCTCTGGTGATGGGACCAAAAAGCTGATGGAAGAGAAATATATTCAATTTAATACCACATTAAACAGACTGTTTATTGTAGATAAAGATGATGTCGTGACTATCAGTTTAGCTCCAAAGCGCTCAGACATTTTTGTCGGTGCTGATTATTCCTTTAGGGATTGGGTAAAAGAGACAAGAAGCAGTCTAAGACCAGTATTCTCTGATGGTTTTGAAAGGCAGGGAATCTACAGAATTTTCATAACATATCCTATAATGAACAGAACCAGCGGTGAATACATTGGATTGTTAGGTACATCGATACCTACTGTACAGTTTTTTGCTCATTACGGAAATGTTGGCAACATCAATTCACAATTCTTGGTAGCATATAACAAAAACGCTACTCTGCTGGCTAATGGTGCAAACCAAGACTTGGTAGGAGAATATTTTTTTGGAGAAGTGGCACAGAAATTTATAAATCATAATGAAATTCTAAACAATTCAACGCGCAAGCTATTATTAGCTGGTAACTCTGATTATGCAGTCTATGACTACGGAAAAGGTGAAAGATTAACTACGGGATATCCAATTTTTGTTAATACTGAGCCTAAATATTTTCTTCAGATAGTAACACCTACTAAAGAAATCTATGCTCATATTGGAGATGTCCTTTTTATACAAAGGATAAGGATGTTTTCATTTCTAGCAGGTGCTACTACTGCTGCGATAGCAGTTTTAATAGTCCTACTTGCCAAATGGAATGTGATTGTACGTAAGGAAGTAAAAAGAAGAACAAGAGAATTGGAAGAATCATATGATGACATGAAAGTATATTTGGATACCGTATTAGCTGAACTTAAACGAAACAAAACTGTGAAATGAAGATATTCAACTAACAATGAGAATTGACTATAATGTTCTTAATTAAGAATATAATACTTAGTAATTACTATACTTATGATAATATTATTTCGAATATATCTAATATATAATTCAGAATTATTTTTTAGAGTATATATACCAATAGATATTAAAGGGAATTGATATGAAGAACTCAACCTTACCAATGGTTGGAATCGTAGCAGCAGTAGCAATTCTGTCAGCTGGATTAAGTCTAGTACTTGTACAACAAGCTAGTGTAAACTTCATGGAAGATGGAGACGGAGGAGATACAAGATCCAGTTTTGAAAAGATCAGATTAACAAATGTAGTGGCTTTGCACGCTGTGCTAATGAAGGCCTATTAGCATTCGGTGGCGTCTAAAAACATCGGCAATTCTTACTGCTGCAAACCCTATTTTTTCTATTGAAAAACTAAAGTTTTATCTAGAATATAAGTAGAAAAAATCAAGTCATGTTCAATTCTTGCCCGATATATCTATACACTTACTCTAAATCTAAATTTCCTCAGACCTCCTGACGATGTTATAAATTATATGCTATTTGATAACTAATTAATAATCAAAGAGTATCCCTAAATCATATCATTAGTGAGACCTACTTCATAGACATATGCCTAATTACATAGAAAAGATAGATCGGCTAAAAGTGAATGGAACATCCTCTACTTTGATAGAGACGCAACAATATTAATTGATGGATATTGATAGAGAACTCCTATTGTTATTATTAGATCAATCAGCAATATCGCCTTTATCATTATAATAAATATCTAAATCTTTAATTCTGTAAGTATCACTTTGATTAGATGAGGCGGGGTATGTCAGTAATGACTGCGGGGCAATCCTAATGTAGGATTGGAATAAGAATCGGTAATAGCAGTGTCTTTAACATTATCTGTCAATGCTTCTAGAAGGTTTTCGTAATGCTTTTCGGCTAAATCCAATATCTTATCCTTATTAAATTCAAGGTATTTGATAGCGTTATTATCATCTTTGTTTTGTTCACCATCATTTTCCATGGGTATGGTCTGAATTAATTTAGCGATTTCTGGATCAGCTTTTTACTGCCTGAATTAATACTGTAAAAGATACTGATATTAGTTTTTTATTTTCCGCTACAATGTGTTTAACATTTTCTTTAAAGATCTGTTTTAGTTTTGAACAGTCTTCTCCATTCAATATATTCGCGATCAACTTTTCTATTCTATCCTTTAGAGCAATAAGTTCCTATAATTCTTGTTCTGTTCTCTTGCACTCTTGTTCAGAAGTGAATGTAGTTTCATCTAATATTGATATTTCATTTTCAAAGTTATCACTGTCAGATTTAATTTGATGGCTCCATTATTCTATTTAGTCTTTTTATCAGCGTTTCATTTTCAATTGGCTTTTGAATATAGCAATTGTTATCTAATGCAGGAATTAGTTCTTTTTTAAACTGCTCATAATCCATTTCACCTGCTGTCAGAAAACATACTTTAACTTTATCATCTATCTTCTTTATTTGTCTATATAACTCAAAGCCATTCATTTGTGGCATTTTCATATCAAGAATTAAGAGCTCATACATACCAGCTTCTTCTTTAAAATTCTCCAATGCCGACAAAGGATCAGTAAATGAATCGACTTTGAATCCATTTTCTTCTAAAGTCATCTTTAATGTTAAATTAAGATCAGGTTCATCGTCTACTAATAGGACTCTCCTGTTCATTATTGATCTATCACCTTTACATTTTGTTGTCCATTGATATTTGGTAGAGTAAAGGAAAAGGTAGCTCCTTTTTCTCTATGAATATTAATATTAATATTTTCAGCCCATATCTTGCCATCATGAGCTTCTACAATATTTTTAGCAATAAATAGCCCCAATCCAGTACTTTCAAAAGACTTTGAACAAAACGTTGAGAATAGTTGTGGCAATATTTCAGGGTCTATACCAGTACCTATATCTTTTACTTTAACAATAACTTGTGTATCTTGAATCAACCTACTTCAATCTACTTCTATAAATATATCTTCCTCAGATTGGAATAATATGCCACTACTAAGGTTGAACTTTGTTCTTTGTTTATCATCATAATTATAAAGTCTGAAGTTACTTAACTACTTATGTAAAGCCGACTTATGATATGTTGACATAACTGTCTATAACACACAATGTCTATCTTTTATCATACATTGATTTGTAATTCGATAGAAGAATAATGTAATACAAAATGGACCTAAGAATAATAAAATTATTACAGTGTAGATATTAGCAATGACAAACCCACTTCTTTCTTCGCTGATTGTCAATGTTATTTTTCATATAAGACAGAGGAAGAAGAATTAGAATCTTATAAATTAATGTTGCATTCACCATTAAGAAATCTTTGCCTTTATGATCTAATATGATATTATGATATAGGAAAATGCATATATTATGTTTATTTTAGAATTCTCTACTGATGTATTAATATAATAAGCATACGTTACTTTTCTTTTGTGAAAGGAGTAATTTTTGATATGGATGGCGTATTGGTTGATGCAATGCCATATCATTGTAAAGCTTTGCAGATTGCCATCAAACAGGAGACTGATATTGACATTGACGATAGGACAATTTTTTTACTAGAGGGAATGCCAGCTGATGAAATGATAAAAGAGATTTTCAGACGTAAAGGATATGACAATAATCCTTATTATTTCTCTATTGTAGATAAAATACATAATTTAAAGAAGGAAATTTTAAAACAGATATTAGTAGTCAAGCCTATCGATGGCGTAAGAGAATTAATAGCCGAATTAGATTGTTTAAAAGCTATTGTAAGTGGTGCCGCGAGACAAGAAGTTGAAGATATTATTTATAAAACTTTTAATAGAGAAAAATTCGACGTAGTGATCACTGGTGATGATTTAGAAGAAGGCAAGCCTAATCCTGATCCATTTGAAACTGCGTTGGAAAGAATGAGTCTAAAACCACAAGAAGCATTAGTGGTAGAAAATGCGCCATTAGGAGTTCAAGCGGCAAATAAAGCAGGTATTGAATGCATTGTTACTTTAAATAATTCAACTCTTACAATATCAGATTTTAAAGGCTTAATAGAAGAAGATAGAGTATTTGAAAGTACACAGTCAGCAACAGAATTTTTGAAGAATTGGTGTGCTTCCAATTAACTATCTTTATATATATATGTATATATGTATAGTAAATAAATAATATACTCATTGCTAGGTTATTGTATTTTTATTGTTTCTGTTTATACTATCAATAAACACTTGAAAATTGAATATTGCACACCCTGGATACATACAATCTGAGCTTTCCCTTCGCGATTGTATTAATATTTTATCTCTATAAAATATATATATATATATACCAAGTTACTATTTGCTTTTCCTTTATGGAAAGAGATTCAATCATTCCTCTATAAATACCAACTACTAAAGATCGCCATTTCAGACCTCATTAACCACAATCGATAGCTATTACATTTTAAAGGTATTGTAATGTAATTCTTTGGTGATACTATAAAGTTGTTGGGACCTGAATCTGTCAGGGTTACTCCCATGCATATCATTGGGTTCACCATCCTAGAAGGTGACATTCTTTTTTAACTAAATCGAATTAATTGGTGATAAAAAATTGTATATTCGATTCAGGCCAATTCTTGATGATAGTGTTAAGGCAAGGTAATGTACTTCATAGTTTATAATATGAATAAAAAATTCCAATAGTCCTTTCTATTACTCTCCATGACTATCATAATCAATTTTCTCTTCTTAAGTCATAAATATTTCTTATGAAGAGTTCAGGCTTTCTCCATTATAAGGATGTATTCAAATGGATATGCCAGCCTATCTGATTTCATTGTAGCAACAAATCGACCTGTTTTCTGATCTCTTGTCAATGGAAGAATCTTGTTTGGTACTGGTCTCTTGATAATATTGTAAATATTAAAGCCTATTTTTGCCATTGTTTGTACAAATACATCTGCATTCTGAATCTTAACTTTTTTAATATCTGTATCACCGATTATTATAGCTGTTCGGCCACCAAACTTCAAGACTCTATACATTTCTTCAAAACATTTCTGCATGTCAAAAAAATATTGTTCTACCCCATTGGCCTCTCTTTTATCTATCAAGTGAAGTTCATTCACTGTTGTTTTTCCAAGGTCGCTATACAATTTAATATCGGTCAGTTCTTTTTTTTGCAGAGATCCAATAAACTTAGTTTTAAACTCTGAGAGCTTTTCCGTATATCGCAACCAAATTGCAGTCAGCTGATGAAGATCAGCATATTCATACGAAGTAACATAAGGGGGACTTGTAATTATCAATGCCACAGAACCATCATTTATTCTCATTTTACGAGCATCAACATTATCTACCATACAGTCTACTTTTTTTTTATTCTTCTCATAAATCTTCCAAAACTGTCGATTCTTTTTTAACATTCTCTGCGTACAGAGAAAGAAACTGCTATATGCATCATTAGTTGTTTTATTCTTA
>JAJNBK010000051.1 GCA_021155845.1 Nitrososphaeraceae archaeon | reverse complement strand
CTTTTGTAGCCCCTCTAATCCTTCTTTTCTGTATATTTCTTCAATGCTTGTAGACAAACTTGCGATGACGTCAGACGTTCGCTTATATGCTCTAGCTTTAAAAGTTGCATTAACATCATTTCCATTCATTTCTATGATAAATCCAATTTTACGAAATGTCTTTGCTATGGCTGCATTCTTCATAATTTATTATAGTAATATAAAAGGGACAGTAATATGTCTAGATCTAAACCATAGACAATATCTACACAGGATCTATAATACTTCAACTACTACCATACATCGATCATAAACCTATCATATATGACTGGAGTCAATGACCATTAAGTGTTTAAAATCATAACTAGTTAAGTATGCTAAGAATATATTGTGTATGTGATGTGATTATAGTCACTTGTAGTCATAGTCATAGTAGTTACATGTCACGATCTTAATGAATGGCCAAAGTATATGGGATGCAAACAAAAAACAAGACTTTCCAACTATAGAAGATATATTTAGAGCTAGGGAATTACTAAATAGAACAACTATTAGAAAAACGCCATTACAGAGATCTAATACATTTTCAAAACTTACTGGTACCAATATTTTCCTCAAACTCGAATCTCTACAGAGAACAGGCTCTTTCAAAGTTCGAGGGGCATCTGTTAAAATTAGTATGCTATCCGAAGAACAGAGAAAATATGGCGTTATTGCTGCATCTGCTGGAAATCATGCGCAAGGAGTTGCATATGCCGCATTAAGAAATAATATTTCATGTACAATTATTATGCCACAGAATGCGTCGCCAGCTAAAGTAGCGGCTACAAAAGCATATGGAGCAAGAGTAGTTTTACGGGGACTAGGTTATGATGAATGCTGGATTGAAGCTCAAGAAATTGCTAAGAAAGAAGGACGCACAATAATTCACGCTTTTGACGATTCTCATGTAATATCAGGCCAGGGAACAATAGGTCTAGAACTATTAGAGGACTTGCCAGAACTTGACCAAGTATATTTGCCAATAGGAGGTGGTGGACTAGCGGCAGGAATTGCTATTGCTATAAAGTCCAAAAAACCCAGCGTGAGAATTATCGGCGTAGAATCTAAAGCTTTTCCTGCAATGAAAGAATCACTTGCAAAAGGTTCTTTGCAAAATATAAAAGCAGGATATACCATTGCTGATGGTATATCTGTAAAGTCTCCTGGCAAATTGACATATGAAATAGCCAATAAATATATAGATGATGTAACATTAGTGGACGATTCTTCAATATTAAAGACTATGTTTTTGCTTATGGAAAGATCTAAAATGGTTATAGAACCTGCGGGGGCTGCAAGTCTAGCATATTTGCTTTCGAATGGCCACCCAAATAAGAATAAGAATGTGGTGTCATTACTCTCGGGTGGGAATGTTGACATGTATTTACTTGGTCAGGTGGTTGCAAAAGGTCTTATGCAGATGGGCAGAATGCTCAAAATTTTTATCCAGTTACAGGACAAGCCAGGAGCACTGAAGACAGTAGTAGATGGTATTGCAGAATTGAACGTTAATATTGTTGAAGTTGTTCACGATAGATTAAGTTCTAACATTTCAGCTGGAACTGCGGGTGTTTATCTGAGCCTTGAAATGGAAAATGAAAAACATGCAGAACGTTTAATCGAGTTTCTAAAGAGTAAATGGTTAGATTTCAGAATAGTTAGCTGACAAAGCTGTATTCTCTGAATCCAGCTTTGTCAGCAGTGCTGCCACCAATCTTTGTTAAGACGAATTCTTGATGAGCATTCAAAAGAAAATTATCGAATTTCCTTTCATTGCCATGAAGTATCTTATATTCTTCCATGGATAACTTTGTTCGTGGCCCAGTTTCTTCTTCAAGATTCATTCGTTTTACAATCTCCTTATATTCTGGCTGTATTATACCACTAAATACCATAGCACTGCTACCACTGCCATAAGATCCGAAACCTACTCTCTTGCTTTCAAGATCTGTCCCTTTTTTGTCTTCAAATTCAAGTAAACTTCTAAATCCCATGTACATTGAAGCAGTGTATAGATTCCCTATAATAGCAGATGCTTCAAGTGAGCTTGCCATTTTATTTTCAAAAACCTCGTTATAAAAAGAGGTTTGCATAAATGCACGTCTGAATTTTTCATCAGCTTTCATAAATTCCTTGTCGGCAAGAATCGATTCAATGGTACCCCTCGAATCTGGTTGGTTTGGCTCTTCCATTCCTACTTCTTTTATAATATGGTTCCAACGTGGAAGATGTCTCCATTCATGCCTTAATAAATAGGCTAATGCCTTTTCACCCATTCTTCTATAAGGAAGATGTACACTGAAAAAGTCAATGTGATCTGTAATAGATTCACCATCCGCAAGTTCAATCAATCCTGTTCTAATAGCCTTTTCTTTATAGCTATCAAATGCTTTCTTTACTTGAATCAAATATAATAGATTAGAATAGTTTCCGTTAACAAGAGGAGTCTCTTTTCCAAAAGGTCTGTAAAAATCATATTCATTCTTGATGATTGTAGAGGCAACTTTTTGATCAAAAGCTAGTAATCTAGGATTATCCTTAACCAGCATGGCAACAGCACCGGCTCCTTGTGTATATTCACCAGCTGAACCGATATCATATTTGGCAATATCGCTTACAATAACAATAGCAGCTTTGCCATTATTCTCCTCTGCTCTGATCCAATTTGCATTATCATATAGTGCATAAGATCCACTGACACATGCAAATTTACATTCAATTCCACCTGCGTGTTCAAAGGAACTTTCTCCATAAACCTGTTCTAACATTCCTATGACAAAAGAATTCATTGCCTTTGATTCATCAAGAGCAGATTCGGTAGCTATATACACTCTCCCTATATGATCTGGATGCAAATTGTTTCTTTGCATTAATTTTAAACATGCATTAGCAGCCATACAGGCTGGATCTTGATTAGTATCAACTAAAGCCATCTTTTTTATTCCGATACCATACTCTAACTTCTGGGGGTCAATTCCCCTTGCCTTGGCAAAATCTTTATAGTCGACATAAAGTTTCGGGATATAGATAGCCAGGTCATCAATCCCAACTGGCATAGGACAGAAACTATATAAATAGACATTTAAACGTATTTCTAATTTGATTTGACAAATGATAGACAATTCATTGACAATAGAAATCCCTATGATCTTTGTATTACTCCCACCAAATCAAATCTTTTGAGATTATTTAGACTATACAGGCACTTCGGAAGAAAGATCCTTTAATTTATCTTGAATAATATTAATAATATTTTATAGTCTGATAGAAGTTATTTCTTTCTGCAATTTTAAAACCGATCTGCTTGACTGCATCTATAATTTTATGTGCAGTAAGTTCGGTCGACCTGGCACCTGTTGCACTCACTACCTCTTCACCGATAAGAGTACCACCAAAATCATCTGCACCATAAGTTAATGCTAACTGAGCCATGCCTATTCCATTTGTTAGCCATGATGATTGGAGATGATCTATTAAACCGTAATACATTATTCTACAAACAGCAATCATTTTCAATAGACCTACGCCTCCTGAAGGATATCTTACCAGTCCGTCCGATTGTATCTGCGTTTTGTTTGGCTCAAAACTCCAAGGAATAAATGCCATAAATCCCCTTGTTTGTTCCTGTAATTGTGCAACTTTTATAATATGCTGCGCTCTCTGCTCCTCAGTTTCAACTGTACCATACATCATTGTGGCTGAAGACTTTATACCAAGTTCGTGAGCCTCTTTCATTATCTGAAGCCATTCTTGGCTCTTTAACTTGAGAGGGCTTATCTCCGCTTTTACGTCATCATCAAGAATTTCAGCGCCCGCACCAGGAAGAGAATCCAGTCCTGCTTCTTTTAATCTGGCAAGAACTTCCTTTGTACTGCTTCTCTCAACTCTTGCAATCATATCAATTTCTGATGCAGAAAGTCCATGGATTCCTATATCGGGTGATTTTGTCTTTATCGCTTTAAAAGCCTCCTCATAATACTCAACCCTCAAGTTAGGATTATGTCCTCCCTGAATCAGTACTTGGGTAATACCGAACATCTCTCTCGAAACCAAAACACGTCGAACGATTTCTTCTAGCGGAAGGGTATAAGCTTCACTATGTCCAGGAGGACGATAGAATGCGCAGAATTTGCAATAAGTAACACAAGCATTTGTGTAGTTTAGTATAATATTATTTACAAATGTAACAGTATTTCCATACAGCCTCTGCCGCAATATATTTCCAACAAGTCCTATTGCGTAGACATCATCAGATTTGATTAGTCTTACACATTCTTTGAACCCGAGGCGTTCACCATTTAATACACAATTTAAAACGTCCCCAACATCAGATTTACTAATTAAATGTTGCACCGAAAAGGTATTTTGCAATATTACCGTAATTTTTTGAACCATCAATGCTATTTATTCTTTACAAGCATTTCCCCCCACAGTTAGTATCAAATGTTTTATATTAACTTCAAATGATAGAACATTTAATTTGTTAACACATATTTCAGGAGGAACTCCTGCTTTAGAAAAAGCACTGGCTGGCGAAGAATTATCATATGAAGACGGTGTCCAGCTGATGAATGATGAGAACCTATTTTTGTTAGGATCTGTAGCTGATAGGATTCGTAAGCGCCTTAAAGGTGATACTGTTAGCTTTGTCACTTCTTATTATCTAAATTATACTAATATTTGTGCCGCAAGTTGTCCATTGTGTGCATTTTACAGGAAGGGCAATGAATTCGATGCTTATGCCTTAACTATCGAACAGATTTTAACAAGAGTTAGTATTGCTATAAAACAAATGGGAGCAACTGAAATTCATATTGTTGGTGGTTTTCATCCAAAGATGGGTCTTGATTATTACGAGGATATGATAAGGACAATAAAGGAAGAGTTTCCTCGTGTGACAATTAAAGCATTGACTCCTGCTGAAATATTTTTTATATCTAGACTTACTCGAAATTCAGTTAAAGAAGTCTTGTTGAGATTGAAGACTGCTGGGTTAGATGCGCTACCGGGTGGCGGAGCTGAGATTTTTCATCCAGAAATCCGGGACGTAATTGTCAGAGGAAAATGTTCTGGTGAAGAATGGCTTGAAACTGCTCGTCAGGCACACAACTTGGGATTAAGGAGCAATTGCACAATGCTTTTTGGCCATCTAGAAAAACCTGAACATATTGTAGATCATATTTTGAAGATTAGAGAACTCCATAAAAAAACAAAAGGATTCACCACCTTTATTCCCTTAAAATTTAGCTTGGACAATACAGAATTAGAACAAAAAGAGATAATCACTACTCAGTATATTGGGTTGCGTTGGGAAAGAAACTGGCACAGGTCGCATTGTCATATGGAGGCAATGATATGGTAGGAACTGCATTTTCAGAGGAAATATTCAAGGCTGCAGGCAAAACTGCAGGAACTTCAGTTCAAGAACTAGTTAACCTAATAAAAGAAATCAAAAGGAGCCCTGTTCAGAGAGATACATTCTTCAATATCATTAGAAAGTTTAACTAAATCTTTATTACAAAATATATATATACATATGTATATATATCTCAACTTATGAGCGGTTTTTTTGATGTACATTATTTAAAATGATATTATATGTTTATGCAATTTACTGTTTCCGTATTAATAGATCTTTATTGTCAGAATCATTTTCTTTACTTCATATCAACAAAAGGAAACAGGAGAAATAACAATCAATCAAGAATCAGATTTGGTAAGACAAGAACTACAACAAATCAGATTTGTGGAAATGTTAAAAAAGAGCCTTCATAGGTGTTTTCGTAGGATTATGTGTTTCTCTCCTCCATCATGGCTCTTTTCAAATTCTATTTTGAAATTGTACAAGTTAAGAAACTCTATTATTGGTCTATAAAGATTAGTACCGCCGCTAAGGTTATGAATTTCAATAAGAAGTGCTATATCTTTACTGCTCCTTCAACATCAATTTTAACCCAGTTCACATCTGTTATTCCTTTTAATTGCAATAGATAATCTAATGTATTAGCACTCACCTCTACAAATTTATCTTCATTTTTTGCTCTGTCCGACATTACAGTATTATATGTAGTATGACCTAGTTCTTCACCTGGCAAATAGAGTTTTATTTTTGTTTCTTTAGAATATACGGCATTATTTAGACTTATAATGTTAGTTAATCGATTTAGTTTGATATTACGATTTAACATTTCAAAATTGCTAGGGTTAGCTTCAATGGCCACTACTTTTCCATTTGTACCAACCCGCTTTGCACCTATTATTGTATAACGGCCTATATGTGCACCAATATCTATAACCACATCTCCTTCTTTAGGAGTAAAGAGTTCTATT
>JAJNBK010000414.1 GCA_021155845.1 Nitrososphaeraceae archaeon | reverse complement strand
CTTTTGAATTTTTTAAATACTATTGACTTCTTCTATGTCTTTATCAATTAATCAATTAACCTTATAGTAAGACCGATCATAGAAAAGCATTCTTATTCTTTTTGTTGTGTTCTTCTACTTTACCCCAAGGCTCACTATTTTAGAGTAAGTCATACTATCGTATCTTGCTCCAACAGTTAAAGTATAGTTTCCAGGTACCAAGTATTGTGTAGGCTCTAATGTCAGAGTAACCATATGAGGAAGAATAGAACCTCCTTTAGGAAAGTAGAATAAATCTTCACTAAATTGACCAGTCATGTTCCATAGTCTACCTGATGATGATATAGACCCTGCAACAGTCATCTTCACAGGATCGTCTAAATTGCTTCTGTTTGGAATTGGAAGGTCATCTAATTTTTTTGAATCAAGCACACCAATCTTATTTTCAGTCCACTCTGTAAACCATGCAGACCCTTTACTATCTAGTGCAAACTTGAGAGCATTAGAAGTATTGCCCCAAATCTCTGATCTAGTGGGTATCTGATATTCAACTAATGTTGAATTTGCGATATCAAAATAAGCCATGGCATTACCTTCATGCTCATTAAACCATACCTTGCCATCTCTGAAGGTGTTCCAGTATGGAAGAGTAGTTGTATTGTTTCTAGAGGTTGGAAGTGATGTAGAGTATTGAACTACCTTTTCCGTCAAGGGATCAAACATAAAAAAGAGATTTGTGGCATGGTTGTTTATCCAAAGTCTTCCTTTATCATCTTCAGCAATACCTATTGGAACTCCAGACCCAATGGGTAAATCAAATATTTCAAATTCCTCTCTATTCATATCGAATCTAACAATCTGTCCTCCTTCTGGAAAATCTACGGCTGTAAACCAAACAGTATTATTATTACTATTACTACTGCCATTGCTACTAACAGTAGTTGGCCCTATACTCTCAATGTCTTTTCCTCCTCCTCCTTCTCCCAATTCTAATTCATATTCTGTTATGCCTCTCGTCGTGTTATCTACTGCTTCATCAGGATTTATAACACCTATCTTTTTGCCAAATATTTCAGAGAACCATACTCTTCCTTGAGAATCAAAGGAGACTTGTCCAGGATAACTACTTTTCGTTGGAACCTTGTACATTTCAAACCTTTTCTCGGCTGTAAAGTATCTCCAGATTGCATTGTTTACCTGATCTGTAAACCACAAGTCGCCTTTTTTATCAAATTCCATTCCCCAAACCATTGAACCAAAAATGCCTTTTGTCCTCCAGTTAGGAATTTCAATAAAATCTACAAAACTCTTCAAATCAGGATCAAAAACGACAAGATAGCCCACCCAAGTTGCTGCAATCCATATTTTATCATTATTATCAATTGTTATACCCACAGGCTGTGAACAGGCTATTACTGGTATAGAGTATTCTTGAATGAACTCTGTATTTTTTTCAAAAGGAGTGCCGCCGCAGAGATGTTTTTCATATTTTTCAAGTACCTGCTTTCCTTCTCCTGAGGTGCTATTGACTGCTCCTCTGAGATAATAGTCATCTTCTCCTCCTCCTTGTTCATTAGATTGTTGGTTTTTATTATTCTGGCCAAACAAAAATAATGAATTATCACTAGGATTCAAAAAAAGGGTAATTAAAATGATAATTAAAGCACCTAGTGCGGCCCCATACAAAAGATATGATCTTGTTGTTATCTTCACCAAAAAAATGTGGTAATATGAAAAGACCATTTATTTTCTTTGACCTAGGGCAGACATTAATAAATGAATGGGGCTTTATCGACTACTTTGACATGCGGTTCTTTGAAATGCTCAATGGTTTTGGAGCAAGAATTAATTTTAGAAATTATCAGACAATAAGAGATAATGTTATTAGAAATCGCAAGATAGGTCATGGCAGTGTCAGAGAATTAATTATTGAAGTTTGCAAATTAATATGCCAACAGGGTTATGGGAAGATTATTGTGGAAAGGTTAGAGCCTGAATTAAAAGAAGCAAGAAGAAATTTTTTTTGTTTATTTGGTGATGCCGAACAAACAATGAATTCTCTATTAATACAATATGATCTTGGAATAATCGCTAATCAATCAGTGGACATTCTAAAGATATTGGAGGAGTCCAAAATAAACCGATTCTTTAAAGTTATTGTCCTTTCATCAGAAGTTAAAGTAAGAAAACCTGATCTAGAAATATTTCGTCTGGCAATGAATCTTGCCAACACGAGTCCAGAGCATTGTATCATGGTCGGCGATAGACTTGACACCGACATCGGTCCAGCGAACAAATTAGGAATGAAAACCATCAGGACTACCAATTCGCTTTTCAAATTACAACAACCAATGAATGAATTTGAGAAACCTACATATGTGGTTGCCAATTTGAGCGAAATAGCAAATGTTCTAGATAGTGTATCATCTGATCTATAACCTCATATAATATAACGGATTACTCTATCTAGACAAGTTAGGTTACTTATTTTACAAAATACCAAATTTTTTTCTCGATTATAAAATAGGAGATTTAATGACCATGATACTAATCAATTAATTAGTTAATACCATATCTCTTTTAAATCTCAATTGAATTGTTATAATTTCTTTTTTCTGTAGATTATCCAATTTCTCGGACAGCAATTATTCGTACGTGCATCATCAAAATATTCAATAGATAACTTTGCATTATAACATATGAGGATCGAAATATGCTCTACCAATGATCTTTCCTTCCTTTAATGCTGTTAAAG
>JAJNBK010000413.1 GCA_021155845.1 Nitrososphaeraceae archaeon | reverse complement strand
AAACTGGCTTCTTAGGTTATTCATACTTATATCTTCAATTGCTCCAGGCTCCACGTAGCCTGCATTATTTACAAGACCATAGACTGTATTTTCATTAGCAGTTGTTGAGATTATAATATCTAGGACATTGTTAAATGTTTCTGGCTTAGTAATATCAAATTCTATTGGAATGTAAAGATCTTCTTTTTTATTCTCTTTAGATACTAATTCAGAGGAAAATAGATTAACAAGCTTGTCATACCTTCGCGCTAATCCAAAGACTTGATAACCAGATTGTATTAATTTTATAACAGTAGCTTTGCCAATACCACTTGAAGCTCCAGTCACTATGACCGATTTTGTCAACAATTTATTTTTCAAGTTACTTAGAAATTAGTATATCTCTTCTATTACTTTTCGATTATATCGAAATTATAATAATATATGAGATCAGCTCACAAATATGCCAGTAATACAAATAAAAAAGATCCAAGGAAGATTTGTCCGACAGAAAAGAGAACTAATTAGAATATTATTAACAAGATAGACATAGAAGGATTATGAAAACGAATAGGAAAAGCTAAGAATCTTAATCTATGAACTTTCAAAAAAGAATTGGAGAGATGCAAAATTCTCGAGTAGATATAAAATAGGAAAGAAAACTAATAATAGTAATAGTAATAATAGTAATATCATTATCCAATATACATAATATTATTATTATTTTGAATATAATTCAAAACCAGGGGAATCATTAGCAAATTGCTTTATTGTGATCATTTCACATATTTTGTCTTGCAGCTCTGAATGTTCAGCCAATTTCTTTTTACAAACAGGACACATCGTTTCATGATTCATAATATTATAACAACAACAAATGATAATAAAATCACAATTATAAAGATTTAAGAAATAAAAAAGCAGATGCAAATAATAAAAATGAGATAAGAAGCGAACTCATCAACTGAAAAATACTAAAGAACAATAAATTGATGAATATAGGGACAATATAGAAGAATATCGATCGTTCAAACCTAGTTCGCTAATAGATAATGATGATGATTATTGTAGTAGCGGTTATAATCTTTATTTTCATGGTGGAAGATTGGAAATACAGAGAGGTATCTTTGGCAATATTATTGATGTAAATAAGGTTACATTGGGTCTCCCTTATAGGTTAAAGAATATAGAATATTACCATCACTAAAAACAAAAACTACAGAAAAATTCGATTAACAAAAAGAAAGAGCATCGTTGGGTACATCCCAGAAGGTAAAAGAATAAATAATAATAACAAAAAAAGTTATGGATAATTAGATATTATATATGATGGATCCTAACTTAGAACAAAAACTATCATATAATGACAAGTACACACTAGAATAAATGTAGATTGATGATAATAACCACAAACTTAAAGTATATTATGAATATATTATTCATTAGCTTAATTCTTAAATAAATCTCAATTGGTATATTGATAGATGTTTTCGTTTGCGAGAATTAAATATTATATACTACTCTTTAGTTTAGACAGCGCGATAATATGGTCACGCTCCAACAAACAAGCTCAGATGCACGTAGAATATGATACTAACTCTAACTTCTCATCTTCAAAGCCACTTACAATAATAACAACAACAGTAAATGAGACAACAGATTTTACAGGACATGCAAAGGTCCATGGGCTTATGCCTGATACTCTGTATTATTATCGAGTATGGTTTACTGCACAAGACCGAGACAGTAAAAATAATGATGGCGAAGGATCCGAGGTTTCAGATTCTATGACAGGAACCTTTAGAACATCTCCAGAACGTTCGATCAGCAAAACAGTCAGCTTTGTAGTTGGTGGAGATCTTGGTGGTCAAAGATATTGTAAGCGCCTCGATTTGGGTTATCCGATATTCTCGATAATGAAGGCGCTGTCGCCTGATTTCTTTATATTCAATGGAGACCAGATTTATGCTGATGATGTCTGTCCTGCTCATCAAGGTCCAGAGGATGTAATAGGATGGTATAATATCCAAGGAAATTTTCCTAGCGTCATCGATAAAGAGGTTAATTGGGCCAATCTATCTCAATTGCAAGATATTTACAACAAACACTGGGAATACAATAGATCGGATCGACACTTAAAGGGTCTTTTGCAAAATGTACCATTCTATTCTCAGGCTGATGATCACGAAGTAGTTAATGATTACGGGGGGAATTGGTCATATTTGACCAATGAAACAAAGGACAGGATAGGCTTTCCTAATGTAGTTAAGGCTGGTATCCAAGCCTTCTTCAACTTCTCGCCATTAGATCGGAATAATAACAATAAAGAAGAAGAACTACAACCAAACCGTATTTATAGATCGTTTAACTGGGGAAAAGACCTTGACTTGTTTTTATTGGATGCACATTCTTATCGCAGCCGTAGCGATCTGGATGATACTCCTATGAATAATAAAACATTACTAGGAAAAGAGCAACTGCGATGGTTAAAGCAAGGTCTGCTTAACTCTACAGCTACCTGGAAGGTTATTTCTACTGATGTACCGTTTACTATTCCAAGTTGTTTTTCTTATCAGTTAGGCTGCGATGGTTGGGCGACAAACAGCAGTGAATTTAAAAAGACTTTCATAAGCGAAAGATATGATCTCCTAAAATTTCTAGATGACAACAATATCAAAAATGTAGTCTCTGTTACAACAGATGTGCAGATCCAACAATCAATGCAACATATCTATACCATGAGAACAAGATCTTCAACTTTAGCTACCTCAAGGTTCAAAAACAAGAATATGATGGCAAAGTACACTTTATCTCAGAAATACGAGATGAAGACGGTCTTTTGCGTCCTGGTTCGCATTTGGACCTAACACCACAATAAATGCATAGCAACTAGGTGTGTTAAATAGATGGTAAAATCCTAAAGTTATTTTTTTGGTAGATAGACTAAACAGTCTACTTATCACACATATACACCTATATGTAGATATGATAAAAAGAATAAGCAAATTGGACAATTGAAAAAGAAGAACCAAATACAATAAAGATTGATTTTGCAACAGATAAAGCGATCACTTCTGATAAGAAGTATTAAGATATGAAGATAATCTATATTCGCTGTTGATTATCTCTTTTAAAATAATAATAATAATGTCTATTTAAAAAAGGAAAGCCACATCTTTCATTGCGAATCAATTCACAAGAGATGCAGCATTAAAGACTTTTATTATAAGTTACTTAAAGTTATCCCAACTATACTTGAACGTAAAGATGTGAATAGTGTTATTTTGAGTTTGACCAAGATTTCAAAACAGTAATGTCAAATAATCTATTGTTTGCGCATAATTAGTATCAGAAATTTTGTATATCCTTCTGTTATATTTCAGCATAAAATACCTGCATCATTATACCAAATAACAACTATTATGAAAATTATGAAAAATTAGATGCTGTAAATATTGAAATGCTCCGAGAAAGACAACACACTAAAAAATCCTTCCAATGAATAATTCAGTATATTACAGATCAAACCAAACTTATGTAAGATCAGAATGAAGATGAGTGTAACACAGCGAATTCATAGAAGAGACATTCATCTTTTGTTAGTCATGTGTTGGAATGGTTTTTGAAGAACATACTTCTACGTATAATGTGATCGTTTTTCATGTAATTCAAAATAATATTGCTTTGGACGAGTTTGAACCTAGCACCACAGTGCTACTACTACTACTCTCTCTCCCAGACCCCAAGGTTCTGTTTATTCTATATATACCGTAATTGTAAATATTTTTTCGCTATGAAATTAAATTGGTTTAAGTATAATCAAAAGCCTTCTAATGAAGATCTATTAAATATCCTAAAACGAATTGAAAGAGCATATAATATAGTCGAGCTAAACAAACAAGAGCAAATAATAATTGAAAAGGA
>JAJNBK010000050.1 GCA_021155845.1 Nitrososphaeraceae archaeon | reverse complement strand
ACCTGCTGCCTTAATCAAATCAATGTTATTATATTCATCATTTTCATTCAAGGAGTACTGGATAACATCTGCAAGCGAATTGCCTTTTATAAATTCAGTCACTAGCAACCTCTTTCCAAGAATAATTGATTCAATAGTGGGTGTATTTAATCCGAGGTTACGAATGTATCGAAGCGCTTTATATTCATTCCCTAATCTGAATAATGGATCTACCTTGAACCTTCTCACCTGGGAAGTCCATACGCTCAATGCAGCCCATTTTACACCCTTGGTTTTTGCATATTGCTTTACGACTATCATTTTGTGACTGTTATCATCAAGATTTTTTAATGTAAAGCAAATAGTTCTACTATCTACGTTTCCTAAACGACGTTTATTTGAAATAGAATATCTTTGAAAGGAGACATTGTTAGCAATTATGTCAAGCCATCTTCTGCTATTGAAAATCAATATACCTTCTGGTAGTTTCCAATATGAGTCTCTAGGGGATGACATAAACAGCGGTAAGTTCAATTCATGTTTTTTTTGTCGCTTGATTTTGGATTGAGCTTCTTTTACTGCATAGCGAAATTTTTTTCCTAACTTCAAAGAATCAATCTTGCCATTTTTGTTGATAAGAATACGTTTTTCAGATATATGTAACGAATTATCAGAAGGATTTTTCTCCAGCAGTTCTTTGTCTTCATTAAGTATTTCATTCAATGCCCTCCGATAACCGTCAAGTGCAAAATCAATATTCCTGCTGGCATTCTCGCAATTATAAATTTTGTAATAACTATAGAGCGCATTAGGATAGAGTATGCTTCGTTTTTTTATTTTTGAAAACATAATAAAATCCAATGGAAAAGAAATTTCTGTGCTGAGAATATTATTTAATCTGACTATATCAAATATTTCCTCTATAATTACTCGCTTCTTATAAATGGTTTCAATTCGCTTAAATAAATCGGGGTTTAAGATTGGGTGGTATATATGCAATAGTCTTCCTACCACAAACTCTCCAAGAAATGCAGTTTTGGCATCTTTTTCTAGAGACTGTCGGTCTACTAGGAGAGCTGAAACTTCTATTTTTGATTCCTTTAAGTAAACATATTTAACTATAAAAGAATAATTCTCAAGTACAACGATGATATCAAAATCGCTGTTAGGGCGGCTATAACCAGCCACTTTTGATCCATACAGACAAACACCAACTATTTTATTGTTTTTTGCTATTTTATTGACGCAATTATCGATTATTTTTAAATGTTCGCTAGAAATATTAGACATAGTGATTAAAGTTCTTCTTATGTCAACGCCTTATGTCACTGCTTTCTATTTTCGAATTCCATGATTCTTTGTTTTACCCGTTCGTCAACTTGTAGGTTAGCCATTAATTCAATGGGTAATTTTACGATATTAGAATCGATTGTGACTTTGATTGTTGGAAGCTCCTTATTGATCCATTCGTTAACTACTTTGTCTTCTAGTCGCATGTCACTAAATCCCTCTGGAAATTTCTTTGTAATGTGATCAACCAAAGTACGATCATGCTTGAAAACTGATCTGGGCTCCATTAATCGAGACGAGTCCTCGTATCTCTCTTCGAATAAAGTACCAGATATTGAGTCTGATATTATCCCCATTCTCATAATGCGACTAATTAAATTAAGATAATGAAGAAACTCGTGTGCTAAAATAGCATGAATAGTTCCGAGCAGACCGAATGCTATTAAGGGAGCAGTTATTTGAATAACAACATTTAATCGCCTATTATCACTTACCACTGGAATAGTTCTTGCAAATAATACACCATATTGTGAAGACTCTACCTGTGACGTTGAAATAACGAGATTAGGCTCAACATAATAATACGGATATTCTAATCTCGCTGCATTTTCTATCCTTTTGATCCCTTTAGTGACTATTTCATATCTGTGCAATATAAGATCATAAATTTTTTTAGGTAATTGTCCGCTATTTAATGAATCTTCTACTTTTTGCAAAGAATTAAAAACCATCTGGATACTCTAAAAATGACATAGTCTAAAAAAAACGTTTCTGCATATCTACATCAAGAATATCAAAGGAAATACATCTGCAATTAGAATCGACAATTTCTGAAATATTGGGTTTAGCATACTCTCTTTCTCCAATGAATTGCTTGACTTGGAATCCACCATCTGCGACGACCGTGATAGCAAAATGATTTGAATATACTTTTTGTACCCTGAGTGAATAGATTTTTTTATTAAATTGCCTTGATTTGTTTTCAAATTTTACTATAGATCCACCATAACCGTTGAGATTTTCTATGTCAGATTCTGTGAGAGCTTTATCGCATTCTACCAAAATTTTAATTTTTGTGATAAATGCAAGAGAAGAATCTATAACATTATCCGATTTGGGACTTAGTGTAACTAGAATTCCATTTTCACTGAATTGCAAATTATTTTCCAATTTACGGTTTCGTGGATTTGATATACTTGCAAAAAACGGTCTTCCTTTTCCTAAAACTATGCTTTCTTCATCCTCACTTCCGACCCAGGTAAATTTAGGATTTTGGCCTTCTGTTATCGATATTAGCCTCTTTGCGATGATTCCCTCTATACTATCATAGCCTGATAGGCCAGAATAATCACAGACTACGCAACCTTTCCCTCGACAGCTACTACATTTTGTTTGTTTCTGTCTTATACCTCGATGTTTCTTTAAATATCTGCCGAAGAAATGCAACGGACGGCTCCTTGCGATTACTTCTACATTATTATTCTTATCAATAGCTATATTTATCGAGATATCAGGCGTTAAAAAGTCAAGTCTTGTTTTTGTTATTTTTAGAAATTTTCTTCTCAGTTCTCTTATTAATTGAATTTTAAGATTTTCCTTCCCTCTTATCTTGAATTTTGCCCTGATTTGGTCCTCTCGTTCATAATATTCAGTTGGAATTGTTGCTCCAATTAAAAAACTATCAAATTCGTATACATTATTTACTGAAGATAAAATTTTGCTATTAATTATATCTATGTTACTCATCATTCCATGGCATATAAAGCAATTCTCTTGACGTGATACATGAGTCACTCTAACTGATGGAATATGTCTCTTAAGACAATATTTGCAAAGATTGTAGTTCCTTTTTAGCTGTTGTAGAAGAATCTTGTTATTGTTGACATTAACCAATACCAAATCTCCTTAACATTCCTTGCATCTGTCTTCCCTTAGTCTGCTTCATCATCGTTTTGGAGTTGTTGTATTGCTTTACCAGCTCTTTGACATCATGTTCGGTTATACCAGCACCTCTAGCTATTCGCTTTCTCCTAGAGTCATTAATTATATCGGGATTTCTTTTTTCATCTTTAGTCATTGACTGAATAATAAATCTCCATTTCTCCATCTTGCCTTGAAGAGCATCTAGCTGTTCTTCTTTTACCATGCCCGATAGACCTGGTAGATTGTCGATTACATTTTTAAATCCCATTTTACCAACGTTTTCCATCTGTCCGTAAAAGTCTTCTATAGTCATCTTGCCTCCTAGTAGTCTCTTGGCTTGGCTTTCATCTGCTTGCACTTCAAGACTTTTTGCCATATCAAGCAAGGCTTTAATATCTCCCATTCCCAGTATTCTACCAACAAATCGCGTAGGTGAAAACTGTTCCAGGTCGTCAATCCGTTCTCCTGTACCAATGAACATGACTCTGGCTCCAGTGGCAGCGGATGCTGCAAGTGCACCCCCACCTTTGGCCGTCCCATCAAGTTTTGTTATAATTATTCCGCCAACAGGCGCAGTTTCATGGAAGGCTCTGGCTTGGTTGTATGCTTGCTGGCCTATTGTTCCATCTATTACTAGTAAAACCAAGTCGGGTAATGCCACTTTGTACATAGAATTCATTTCCTCTAAAAGTTCATTCTCTTCTTTGTGTCTTCCCGCAGTATCGATAATTATAACATCTATATTCTGTGTACTGTAGTATTTCAAGCCCTCTCTCACGATTTCAATAGCGTCTTTGTTATTTTCATCTCCAAATACCTCAATATTGATTTTACTACAATTCATTTTTAATTGAGTAAGCGCACCAGGCCTCCAAGTATCTGCTCCGATTACTGCAACCCTATAACCATGTCTTGTCAGCCAGCGAGCGAATTTAGCAGTCACAGTTGTCTTTCCACTGCCTTGAACACCGAGCATCAGAACCACATTTTGCTTTCCAGGCTTGAAAGAGACGATCTGTTCGTCCAAATCCACCGATTTGTCAACGTTTTTTATAGTTTCTCCTGTATAGCCAAGTAGCTTTGCCAGTTCTCCATATAGAATAGTAATTATGTGATCTTTTCTTGATAGACCCTTTGGTGGTGCCTCGTTGATTGCGCGGCTTTTGAGATTATTGGTTATTGTTAAAACCAATCTAACATTGACGTCGGATTGAAGCAATGCCCTTTGGACATCTTTACACAAAGATTCGATGAGCTCTTCGTTAACATCAGATGCTCCTACTATTTTTTTAAGGGCTGTTCTAAGACCTGTTCTTAAATTGTCTAACATGACAAGATTGCTTTGATATTAATGCAACTTCCAATATTTCAAATATTCCCCTCTGTCCATCCCAGTGAGCTCTGGCATCCTTTATCTTTAATCTTTTCTTAAACAGAGGACAATCTAGAGTCAAGGTCTCGGCTTCACCTCCTTCGAATGTTATATTAAATCCATATTTTTTGCTCAAAGATTCTAATTTATATAATGAATTCTTATCCAATGTAATTCCAAGCCAACTCTCATCTAATCCCATAGTAGAAACACCAACGATTTTAATACAGAATTTCTTATCAATGAGATCATGCATGTATTGCAAAGGCTCGACTCCCCATAGTGGAGTAAATGTTTCAAGGCCTTGTTTTGAACAAGCTATTTGAAATTTGTTTTTTTGAAAAATACTAGATATTCCCCCGTGAACTAATCCTTGAATATTATGAATAGATTTTATCTTTTTAATTGCATATTCAAGTGAATTAACTTCCTCTTCTTTTGTTGATTTCTTTAGGGTAAATCTAAAGGATGGGATACCCATGGCTTCTCCAAGTTGCTTTGTCAGCGCGCTGTTTGGATAGTGAAATAATAGGCTATCATCTGTCTGAGGTTGCATAGTAATCAAACATACTACTTCGTGTCCTATCTCCTTCATCTTAAATATTGAAAAAGTACTATCCTTTCCTCCTGAGAAGAGTGAAACGAGCCTCATTGTAAATGATGAAAAGATCGCCTTTATTAACTGCTTGATAATGGCAATGACAATTTTATTCAAAAAAAATCTTCTGGATGTTATTTATATATATATATATATATATATATATATAACATTATATCATAACTAATTTCTCAATCCTTGTCTGATAGGCATTGTCATATGAATCGCTCCTGTGCTTCCTTTCCTAAATCATTTTTATCTATGCCTGTTTCATCAATATTGCAGCGAAATATTGCAATTTTAGACCGATTACAAACAGCAGCGGATGCTATAACTGCTATGCGAGATCTCTCCATCCGCTCTGTTCTAGTATCAGACACAAAGAAGGAAATAATAGGCCTAGTATCTAAAACTGATGTCTTATATCGGTTAATATCATTGCATAAATTACCAGCGCGTACACGCCTTGAGGAAATAATGTCCTCGCCAATAATATCTGTACCGCCAGAAGTGACGATTTTAGATGCACTCGCCGCAATGGAAAAACATAATATAAGACAACTAGTAGTAAGTTCAGATTCTAAAGTCTATGGTACTATAAGTAGAGATGACATTATTTCAAAAACAGAGAAGGCGGTGGTGCAGACAATGAATGCATTCAAATCCGATTCAGCCGTCTGTATAATGAGTCCGTTTGCTTCCACATCTCTTATGGATAAAAGAGACGTATTGACTTGCCCTCATTGCAGTAATCAATATAACAACAAAGAATTGTTGTCAAAACACGTAAAGGCAATTCATTCTAACAGTACGTAGAATTCTAATGATCTTTTCTTTCATTCTCTGATAGTTTTACTTACTACTGAATTCTCTTCAGAGTTATGAAGAATCAAATCAGGTAAAT
>JAJNBK010000412.1 GCA_021155845.1 Nitrososphaeraceae archaeon | reverse complement strand
AGATTCTCTCCACATACTATAATTTAACTACAAACAAACAAAACTTTTCAGTTGGTCAAAGAAGTAGAAAGTCATTAGGTCGGTCATCAAGATGTATTATTGACAGATGAAACATATTACGTTTTAATTTATTATAATGTATTTCATTCTATTCCCAGTTTTGATCTATGAATTGTAATCAATAACTATTTGTTAGTGAATACATATATTATTATCAGGTTGATCTTACAAAGGTCATGGTGGTAAGCACTTTCCATATATATAATGGTGATATTGTTTGGTTATAGAACAGAGACAAACCATTCTTAATATGTATAATTCAGGAATCCTCCCAGAGGTGATAGCACTTCAAATGGATAAAAGCAAAGAGGAAATTATTCAAATTATAGACAAAACAAAAGCAGAGGAAGAGGAGAAGAATAAGAACAAGAAGAATAAGAGGAACAAGGTAGGGTTATCATTGTCGTCATCAGAAGTAGAGGTCAAAAAAGATTCCAACATTCCACTAATAACTAAAGTTTACTTTGATAAGACTGTCAATATAGATTATGCCATAAAAAATGCACAATCGAGAATGTGGAAGGCTCTAACGGTAAAGTCTGACTTTAATATTTCAATGGAAGAGACACAGAATGCTCTAAATAATTATGCAGAATCTAAAGCTACTTTTGTGATTCTGCATATAGACCTTGTGGATTCCACCAAATTATCAATGACTCTTCCTGTAAATAGGCTTGTTACAATAATTCAGGCATTTTCTCAAGAAATGTCCGTGATACTAGCAGCATATGGTGGTTATGTGTTAAAGTATATAGGAGATGCGGTTTTGGCATTTTTCGTTGTAGATTCTCCCAATAACTTGTATCTACGTTGTATTAATGCATTGGAATGTGCATGTTCAATGATCAAAGTAGTTCGCCAAGGAATAAATCCTATTTTAAATCAGTATGACTATCCTGAGTTAAGCGTAAGAATTGGTATTGATGTTGGTGAAAATGCAGTAGTTCAATTTGGATGGGATACCTACACATCACATGGAAAAGTGATTATGAAAAGGCCTCATTTTGACATTTTAGGTTATACTATTAGTATTGCAACCAAAATGACTACTTTTGCAAAACCAGATCAAATTGTAATAGGCCAATTAGTATATGATGTATTAGAAGATAAACAATCTACATTTAGGATTATTTTAGTAACAATACAGGAGGTATTTATCATCTATATAGTAGCTTAAACGAAAGTGAATATAAGGAATATACTGATAGTAACCTGAAAGACAGGTAAATTCACCTCTACACCTGTTTAGTCCTCCTCAAAATATTAGTAATGGAAAATCAGTTTTTGCTGCTGTATATACACTTCTAGAATCGTGATTATGCTGTTCCAAAATGTTGCTTGTTAGCATGATGCTGAAGCTCTTGTTGAGAGCTAATACCATTCAACATTCTTCGCGTTTAAAATGGTTTTCGGAAGACATTGCAATTTGTTTCGTATGCATATGATTTATAACTTTCATAATTTAAGTCGGCTCTGTTAACTAACTGTTCCAGAATTCGAGGATTTCATTATTTATCTACGGCAGATCCTCTGATTACGTACTTGAAGTCCTAATGTAATTAAAAATACCCATTATAATTGATCTTACCGCTCATACCTTGGCTACCTGAAATTATATTTACGTAACTAGCAAATTTGACTTTGTGTTATTAATATGATTATATCCTAGCTAAGAAACTTTGTATATTTTCAAAACTATTACGACCCTATTATAATAGATACTTTGAATTCAAATACCATTCAGTGGTAACAGTTGGAAACAGATGATAACAGAGGTAACAAAGAGATAGCAATAGTAACAAAACTGGTATCAAATGATAACAACAACAGCTTTAAGCTTCTATTATGCTATGTATTTCTTGAAGATACAAAATATGTGACGATATTAAAATACAGGAAAGAGAAAGACTTGTACTAGACCTTTACTATAATCAAGGTAAGATTTATCGTGAAATATCTAAGGAATTAAGAATATCGCCACATGATATAGGATTTATTTTGAACAAGGCAGTTGAAGAGAAGGAAGAATCGAGACGAAGGAATAAAACAAGGAGATGATGCTAAGAAAAAACAAGAACAAGAACAAGAACATCAACATCTATCTCTACCTACCCAAGCATACAAGCTTTTTTCTGATAGAAAGACTCCATTAGAAGTAGCGACTGAACTAAATCTAAGAGAGTTAGAGGCAATTAAATTCTACAAAGAGCATTAGAAGCTAAAAAACAACTACATAATCTGATATACTGCTTTGATATTAGAAGATGCTGAAAAAAGCTTTACAATAAATTAACAACAGAGCTGACAAATATGGTTATGACGACAACAACAGTCCAATATAGTTTTAGAGAATTTTGCTAATTGCAAAACAAATAATTCTATTATTCTTAAGGAATATATTGAACCCTTTTTCAATGTGGGTTCACATGACAACAAGTTCAATAACTATCCACACAACTCATCATCAAATATGATGAGACAACCATTCCTTGGCTGATAGGATCTCTTCTTGGCCTAATTCATGTCCGCTCTTTTGCCAGTATATTGAAACATTTGCATGTGCTTTCTTAAATATATCAAAAAGATTCTCAGTATTTTGCCTTAGGACTATTGGATCCCATTCTCCAGCACAAATAAAGATATTTTTACTAATAAGATTCGGTAGTGTATTTGGTATAAATGGCACCATAGGACGAAAGAGAATAGCAATAATAGACTAGATGCTATATTTGCACCATTAGAATAACCTACTGCTATTATATGTTCTAAATCAAAACTATAAAGCTTAGATGCATTTTCTATAAAATCTGCTAGTTCATTAGTTCGAAATTTTAAATCTTCAATATCAAAAACACCTTCAGATAATCGACGAAAGAAGCGAGGCATGCCATTCTCTAGTACTTTTCCTCGTGGACTGAGAATGGATCCATTAGCAGGGCTCAACATCCTTGCTATTGGAATTAAATCGTTTTCATTTCCTCCAGTTCCATGTAATAATAGAAGAGTTGATGAGTTTCCTTTACTATTATTTGAAGGGATAAATTGATGAGTAAATCCTAGCTGAGTTTTTTTGTTGTCGCCCATTTATTTTAATTCTCCTCCACCTTCAGGGACTCCATTACATCTTCATTTCCTTTTTTGGGTATACGTACAGGAGGCAGGATTTTCTCTAGGTCTTTGCGCATAGATTCAAGCCAAGGAGGGAGCACGAGACGTGTGCCGAGATCCTCAGCTTTTTCATCTGTCATAAATCCAGGAGGATTAGTAGCAATTTCAAAAAGTACACCACCCGGTTCACGGAAATATACAGAATGAAAGTAAAATCTATCTATCACAGGAGTTGCATTTAATCCAGCTCTGACTATATTGTGACGCAAGACCTTTTGTTGTTCATCAGTAGGCGTGCGCCACGCCACATGATGGACCGATCCGATCCCTATAACGGCCTTTTGTGTATAAGGCAGACAAAGAACATCAACAATATTAGCTCTTCTTATTTCAACTCATCAGTCAAAACAGAAGCAGTACGTTCGTATCCTTCTTCTGATAGAGTTACTGAATAAAAACCTCTTATGGCCTGTTCAATAGGAATTGGACCTTCTTTCCATACATTAACACTTCTATCTTCGGCAGATTTATGTGCTACAAGTTCTAATTCTAGCCCATCTGGGTCATGTAGAGTTATTACTTGTTCGCTATCATCAAAACGTTTGTAAGGCCCACGAAACTCTATTTGTTTCCTCTTAAATCTATCTATCCAATAGTTTGTGGAATTCTCAGGAATCAGAAAAGATGTAGCAATAACCTCACTTGTTCCCCGATGTCCTCTAGGTGCATCTGGCCAATGGAAGAATGTAAGAATTGTACCTGGACGTCCTAGCTCATCACCATAATAAAGATGGTATGAAGTTGGGTCATCCTGATTTACTGTTAATTTTACAAACCGAAGTCCCAAATTATTAGTATAAAAATCTATGTTTCTTTGTGGATCGCTAGTTATCGCTGTAACATGATGTATTCCAAAGACGCCTTTATTACGCAAGCTGTTGTCATTACTATTACTTTTACTCCTATTCTTTCTTGCTCTTGCTTTTTGCATTATACTTCTTCTGATAAGGTTCTAGCAAATGTTGTATATATATACAAAGATATTAGATACTCAAATCGT
>JAJNBK010000411.1 GCA_021155845.1 Nitrososphaeraceae archaeon | reverse complement strand
CATTGGCGTGAATTCAGCGCTGCCAGTTGCCTGTGAATCTGTAGGGGGTACTTCCTCTTGACTTGAAAGTTCTGCCATGAATTTTTGTTCTTGAGCAGATGTTAACCCAATTGAATTTATTGTTACGGCTCCGACTGCTATTACTACCGCAATAGCAACAATTGCTAATGTTTTTGTATTTTTTATTATGGACATATAACAGCAAATAGCAACATAGTTTATAAGAACACGCCCATTTAATACTGAAATTTATTGTACATGTATTTTCTGAAATCACTCTGAATAAAAGAGGGCATATACAGTGATGTATCTAAAACACTAGATACTGAACGTTTAGTTTTGCTCCCTTTATTTATTGCTCATTGTCTGTGATAAATGTTCTATGGCTGCTCCAACAATTCTGCGTGCTACACCATTCATCCCAAAGTCTAAAAAAAGGCAAGTTGGATTTTAACACACATCATATCTCATGAATCACTGTTTGTATTATTATCACATCTTTTTTTCTCTGTATATATAAATTCAGTTTTACGTATAATAGGTCATATGCGTATTTAATTCAGAAGTGATGAAGCAGTTATAGCAGATGAAACTTTGGTAAGTTTGAAAAGCTGACGAAGATAATGAAAGCTATGTTTATTGTATTAAACATTTTGCTGCAAGACTCTTGGCTTTGCATCATTAAACACATCCTTTGCACAATACTGCATAGAAAATGAAGCCATCTGGTCTAAGATAGATTTCAATGCTCTACCTTTTTCTGTAAGAAAATATTCAATTTTTATTGGTGTTCCAGCATATACTTTTCGCTGTATTAATCCACTCTTTTCCATCTCCTTTAATCTTGCAGAAAGTATCTTGGGATTTATTCCGTCAATAGAATCAATAAATTGGTTAAACCTAGTCTGATTTTTCATCATATTGCGAATTATCAAAACAGTAAATTTTTTGCCGATCAGTTTGAATGTATTATCAATTGGGCAACACTTCATGCCTTTCATACTCCATAGATTAATGTTCTCTTGGGCCAACTTACCTAGATCGCACCTACTAACTGTATCATCACTTATTACTTTATATACTTACGAATATATAGTAACCAACATCATACAACAAAAAGAGTTTACAGTCGAATCCACATTAGAAGAAAGTACTACTACTATTGCTGATACTGCTACGACTATTAACAGCGAATTTGAGAATAAAAAAGACTCTACTATATCTTCTGCTAATAATAGCAAGTCTAATAACAGAAATTCATTATCTATAAATGACTTTCATAACAATGACACAAAAATTTTATCATTTCTAAATCAAGAAACTGGAGCAAACTATTCATTTAAAGGTTTGCTACGGAAATTGAACCTCCATCAACAAAGCCTAACAAGAGCTTTGAGTAGGTTAGAAGATCTGGGTTTGATCGAGAAATCATCTCTTGGTTACAAGTTAAGCAAAAATGGAGAATCAATAATGACATTATCAACAAAAAGTAATTTGGAAAAAAGAGCAGGAGCATTAGAAGAAGGCGAAGAAGAAGAAGAGGTAGGAAAGAAAAAGAATGGATACGTACAACTGCTGCAGACATATGTTCCAATAGATATAAAGTCTGATGAAATAGTACATTCGTTAATTGGAAAATGGTTTAACAATCTCAGATGGATCGGTATGATTGAAAGTCAAACTGGGGAGTATATGCTTCAATGGATTAATGATAATAACACATTTCAGATCGTCCTAAGAGTAATATCTAAGTATCTTATAATAGAAACTAATGCTAATTCAGACAAAGAAAAAGTTGAAGCAATGATTGGTTCATATAGAATATTTGAGCAGATTACGAAAATATTACGTATTAAACTAGAAGGTTTAGGCATCACAGCCCATATCTTAAATACTAGCAATTATTACAAAATACCTGAATTTAACAATTAGGAACTATTACTAACTAAATATAAAACAGATGTTAGCATTGGGTAATTTGATTTAATCCATGTTAGCAAGTTGTTTGTTTGCTTCCTCAATAGTCATTGGTCTATTACAGATCGGTGAACCACTAGTCGCTGTCGAGTATCACAAAGTTAAGTATAAAAAAGAAAACAATAAAAAATTCAGTATTATCATTATATGCTCAAGGCCAAGACTTTTCTTGATATCATCTATTCCTATTGCATGCCATTTAGCATTAGTCTTTCCAATCCATACTGACTTTATATCAATTCCAGATACTCCAAAAGGATTCCATCCAATAAATTTGTAGAAATAATAGTTAACGAATGACCAATCAAAAGCCACAGGATGTGATAAAAATATTGGTTTTCTTGCAACTGACACCTTTGCAATCCAGTCAGCAAAGCTTTCCATAGCCTGTTGGGGCGGCATACCTTTGGCTTTAAGTTCTTGTAAAGAAAATCCACTTACTTCTAATGCTTCTTTGATATAATTATCTGATATAGGTTGTATTTCAATATAAAATGTGGAGTTCTTATCATCATCATCTTCCTTTCCCACTACACATGCACCTAAACTGAGCATACTATACTCTATTGGAATAGGGCCAGAGCATTCTATATCTACAGAAATATATATTGCTGATTTTGATTGATAGATAGGCTTCTTATTGTCCAATTAAAATTAATATAAGTCTGATATTAGT
>JAJNBK010000410.1 GCA_021155845.1 Nitrososphaeraceae archaeon | reverse complement strand
CTCTTCAGTTTGGTATTGGTATGCTGATGTCTGTGTTATTACATCAGCAGGTAAGAGCTTCTGGTGTATTGCGTGCAATTTTCATAATACCTTGGACAATTTCTGCAGTCATTGCTGCTTTTTCATTTAAGTTTATCTTCGACGATAATTTTGGAATATTAAACTATTTATTGAATGAGATAGGCTTGCAGTCAGTTGGATGGCTTTCAGATCCCAGCATAGTAATATGGTCTTTAGTGATCGCAAATGTGTGGTATGGTACTCCATTTACCATACTCTTTCTAACTGCAGGTCTGCTTTCAATAAATCCTACAATATACGAAGCAGCAGTCATAGATGGAGCAACAAAGATTAGAAGCTTCATATACATAACTCTTCCATTACTCAAACCATTCATTGTGATTAATCTTATATTGATAACTATGTGGTCTGTAAACTTCTTTGACATACAATTAATAATGACAGGTGGAGGTCCTTTGTTTGCAAGTACAACTGCGTCACTTTACATGTACAGACAAGCATTTGAGTTTGGGCTCCTTTCAAAAGGAGCATCTGCAGGGATAATTCTAATCGCAATCAATCTATCTATTGCATTTATTTATCACAAACTTTTTAGGAGATAAAAAACAAGATTATGGTCCAGAAGACAACTGCTAGAAATCCCAAAGTTTGGTTCTTTGCAGAACGAACTTTAATCTATGCTTTAATTGCAGTTTTCTTATTCATTACGTTATCGCCTCTTATATGGGTTCTATCTACTTCATTGAAGCCAAATACAGAAGCCATAAGTTTTCCGCCTAAACTTCTACCAGAAGATCCAACAATTGGGAACTATCTCTTTGTACTAACTGATCCTGCACTTGCACGTAGTCTGATAAATAGCTTCATAATAAGCATAGGTAGTACAACTTTAAGTGTTGCCGTGAGCTCCTTAGCAGGATATGCATTTGCAAGGTTTGAATTCAAGGCAAAAAATGTGATTATGAGTATAATATTAGGTCTTTTCATGATACCTATTGTAATTAATATAATACCATTATACACAATGTTAGCAAATTTTGGTTTGCTTAATTCTTTAGTAGCACTAATGTTGACATTTCAGATCCTTATTATACCACTAAACATACTTCTGATGAAAAATTACTTTGAAACAATCCCAAAAGAGCTTGAAGAGGCTGCATTGATCGATGGTTGCTCAAGACTTGGAGTATTAAGACGTGTAAGTTTTAGCCAATAGATCTGATTCAATGGTTTTCCAAGTTGCATTATACCAGTTTATTTCGCTATATAGAATAGACTGGGGTTATCTTAGTGCTGGTATCACTCTTTCTATTATTCCTGTATTGGTCTTGATGCTAACATTCCAAAAACAGATGATAAAGGGATTGACATTAGGTGCAATAAGAGAATGATACGATCAATATACAAGTATCTTATGTGTGACAAATCTCTAGTACTAATGCTTCATTAATGATATGACTAGGAATGTCTTCAGAATATAGCAGACTTTAAGATTTCAGGATTATTATTAGGATAACAGTAGTAACAATAGTCGTCATCATCTTCAGGGTTAAAATCAAAATCTAGTTTTGCGTTTGTTAGTACATGTTTAATGCTATTATTATTGATATCATTCATTATCATTCCTTATATCACTCCTCCAGCAATAGAGCCGGAACAATTCCTCCTATTCTCCTGCTCTTCTTCCCCGCCCATCTCCCAATCTGTATCGTATGTCTGCTTCCATAGATTCTAGTACTAATCGTGCAGTTACAATCTTTGTTGCTTCATTTACTGGTTCTAATTCATCCCAATTATTATTGTGGTTCCTTCTATAATGACTAATTGGTTGTACTACGAGGAATCTTACCAATTTGATTGCTTTGTCTTTATCATAGATTCCTTTCTTTATCTTTTCTTCTTATAAATCAGGCAATTCTTCCTTTTATTATTAATTCATCTTCTTCCTTACTTTTTCTTCTTGCGGAGGCTGCTCTTCCCATAGTCATTGTCGTCATAAATATTTAGTCGCTAAATGCCAAGTCTAGTATTAGTATAGACAAACATTCCGTTTAGAAGTAATTTTTGCATATAAAATATTATTGTATCTGTTAAAGTTAGTTCCAATATCAAGGCATTACGTATGTGCTGTCTTGTTATATTAATTAATTAAATCCAATCTGATTGAATAGGATAATAAATTCTTCTCCTAGCATCGTCGAGGCTATTTTTTTCTGTTATCAATCCTTGTTCTTTAAGTTCATCTACAGCACTTTGAACAGTTCGTCTAGGCAGGCGAGTTAACCGCACCAACTCTGCTTGTTCTATAGGGTGTTTTGTCTTTATTATATAATAAATGAATTTTGACGCAGGTCCACCTTCTGGTTCCTTATGAAGGATCGATACACCAAAGGAGGCTTTAGATAAAAATCCTCTTCGCTGGGATTCCACAGACGCTACAACATCATGATGAATTTCAGCTAAATTCACCCGTGGACCAAATTCTGCTATTAAAGCAGATTGCTGAGTCTCCAAAGGAGCTTCAAAAATAAATGTATTTGGTGGATATTTTGAAGTAAGCGCCGCTACAAAATTCCATTTTATTAACCCTCTTTCATCATAAATACCGACATTGATGCCTTCATTGGCTTCAAGTATTACCTTGTTTGCACCTATGTTTAGTGCTTCTTCAACCTTTGACAGTGTTTTATCTATTCCGATCTGATGGCGAGGATCTTTTTTGCCTATCTTCCAATGAAAATCAAGGTTTAAGGATAATATAGTATCAACAATCAGCAGATTCTTTAACAAATTTGTCAAAAGAGCTTTCCATAATAGCGTATTCTGTAATGGTACTTCCAGTAGATACTAAAATATTAAAATCATGGTAAAATTTTATTTTCTTCTCTAGCTGAGATTCAGACATTAATAATGGATATGCACCATAAATCTTCACCATGTCTATTAGGGGCGCTAATATTTCGAGATTTTCTCTGTCTAGCCCTTGCATCTTATCTACTATAAAGGTTAAACCTTCTCTGCGAGGTTTCTTTTTATCTATTCTATTTTTGGCTAGGTCATCAAGCAATTGATATATAGTGTTAAAATGACATATATTGAACTTACGATACAAGCAAAGCATGCTAA
>JAJNBK010000049.1 GCA_021155845.1 Nitrososphaeraceae archaeon | reverse complement strand
CCAATCTAATTTATCACCTGCTTTTAATCCCCACTGTTTTATAATAAACATAGGAATAGTAGTACGTAATGATGCTTTGTTTGGAGCATTTAACGCCAACGTTGTTAGTTCACCCATATATACTAGGTATATGTGTGTAAACAATCATGTAAAAAGTTTGTCTACTAGTATACCACATCATTTATAGCTTAAAGTATACCATAAAGTAGGTATGAATAAAATAATAACAGTAGTCAAGAAAGAACAGACATACCTAGTACAATAACTCTTTGGGAGTGCAAAAAATATGAGTTTTGACAATATCAGCTCATATGCAACTACAATTGGTGGAGGCTTCTTTGTAGGTGTTCTAATTGGATATGCTTTAAAGAAAGTAATTAAAATAGTAGCTGTAATAGTTGGATTATTTCTAGCTGGATTAGCTTACCTACAGTATCATCAGATAGCTAACATAAACTGGAATAAACTTCAAATGGTAGCTGAAGATGCTATTACAATACTTTCAAATGCAATAACACAGATTCAAGGCATTAGCGTAGATAGCCATGCTGCAACATCCTCATTATTATCAATGACAAACTTTGGTATTCCATTAACTAGAAGTATATCAGCTGGATTTACTCTTGGATTTATCAAAGGATGATATGAGATTACCAATAATCACTTATGGGCGCGTGTGACCTCCGTCTAACCCAAATGTTACTGTGCCAGAATTGATACAGCGTGCAAAGCCACTACATTTATTCGTCTGTGTTTCGTCAAAACTAAGGTTCGTACTCGCTGTTGCTGCATTTGCTTCTTGTGTAGTAAGTACTCAACTGCGAGTGATAGTATAGTGCCAATAAACAGAGCTGCGATTATTATTTCTAAGCTTGAATTTTGATGTTTGTACATCATCAAGGTTAAGAAGCTACGAGTTAATTATATACTTCAATAAAACAAACTTTTGATATTTTTGCGTAGTTATCTATAATATGACATAATTTATGATTTATCATAAGATAACAGTCTGTTATGTAAACCTATGGAATATCCCTCTAAAGGAGAAAAAAATAATTTATGTAGATCAAGATGTTATTTTAACTAAAGATAGAACAGAAATAGCGACATGAAAAGCATATAAAAATAGGATGTTATAATGGTCATGATAGAATTAATGCTTTGATTGGATCCGTGATGAAACTAGTATATCATAATAACCACTCATCCTTAAAGCCTCACTAAATAAATTTTATAAATCTGGATCACCATCCGCTATGACTATTGATTTATTTAACATCTAATATGTATGATTTAAACATAAAAATTCACTTAAGCATGATTTGTATTCTATTAATTTTTAAGTATTGATTATACAATAATTAATCTTTTAGTTGTTATTTCTTAATACAATTTTATTTTTGTTTACTATAAGAATTACTCCAACAATTATGACTATTGTTGCAACAATTATTCTAATATTAATATTTTCATCAAGTATTATCCATCCTAAAAAAACTGCTATAACTGGACTTACATACGCAAAGGTATTAGCCAAGGTGGCAGTAGTGTTTCTTAGAATCCAAAAGAACCCTAACCATCCCATAGTTCCTACTATTATAAGATATAAGAGAGAAAGTATAGACGAAGTAGAAAATCTTGATACACCCAACGTATTAAATTCAATAATCATTCCAATGCAAAGTAAGAATAATCCACCTACAAATAACATCATTCCAGTTGAAATTAAAATATTATTTGGTAAATCTGCTCTGTGAGAATATAATGAACCAATAGCCCAACTAATTGCAGCTATCAACAAAATAGATATACCAAGAAAGTTATTTTTATTATTAGTATTAGTAGAGGAGTTAGTTTGACCTCCAAACAACATATCTTCAAATGATGGATATATGAGTATAACAAGTCCTATTGATCCTGCTATTATTCCTAAAAGAGTATATTTATTTAATTTTAAATTATAATAAAACTTACCAATCAATAATACCCATATAGGAACAGTAGAGAACAATAATGCAGTAATATCAGAAGAAAGATATTGTTCACCATATGCTAGTAATCCTTGTCCAGCAACTATCAGACTAATTCCAATTATTATTGCATCTTTCCATTGTTTTCTTCTTGAACTTATTATTTGTAATAGATTTGGATTCTTATTCTTTCTTTGTTGTTGTTGTTTTATTGATGTCTGGATTTTTTCTGTTTTCTGTTTTCTTTTCTTATTATCAAATATTTCAAGTGAATATATTTTAAATATAAAAAATAGCATTAAACCTGAAATTGTGTATCGAATTCCTGACATTAGCAAAGGAGGAATTGTATCAATTGAAATTTTTATTGCAAGATATGTAGACGCTATAATAATCCATGTAAATATTAGTATTAGCCATATCTTGTGATCCAATTAAATATAAAAATAGATATACCAGGAGGATTCTGTAAACTTATCGCTTGATTCATCTTTTTCTGTTTGTAATATTAGATACATTAGTGCTGTTAACTTAAGGAAAATGCTATAGCTGTGAAGGTTCTATTCTAACATACATACATGTTATTAAGATTTGTCAGAAATAGAACATCCACTATTATAGTTATGTACTCTTTGTATTTGTACTTTCTTGGTCTCAGTCTACTAAATACTTCTAAAGCATTAGAACTATTCCAGAACCAAAAAAGAAGTTATGTTGCTGTTTGGAAATGGATTCAACGGTTTGGTTCATTGCAGATCTATAATAAACATAGAAGAGTTTCTGCATTTATCATAGATGAAACTATTATTCAAATTGGTAGTCAACATTTTTGGTTATGGATTTGTATTGAACTAATTCACAAATCTGTGCTTCGGATCTACATATCAGAAGAAAGAAATATGTTTGTAGCAGAGAATTTTATTCGATCTCTTGTATCCAAATATGGAAAACATACAGTTTACACAGATGGCGGTACATGGTATCACCCACAAGCCTGTAAATTTCTGAAATTAAAACATCATCATCATCTACATTCTTCATTTGAAAAAAGTATCATAAAGAAATAACAGTACAATATTTTAAGGACAGGACTTAGAGTTTTAATGATTACTTTCCTTGTACTAAGAAGAAGAAAAGATGCAAATTGTATCATGTTAGAAATTGGTTGAGTATGTTTGCGGATATTCATAATAAACTTGTTCAAAATGAGATGATGTTCTTAAGTTAACAGAGCCAATATGACTAACAAAAACCAAACTGCTCCAAATATCAAGGGAAACGATCTACATCAAAATATGCAAACGCAAATACAGATTGTTGTAGCACTTATCGGTTTAGTAGGTGGCCTAGCAGTTATCTTCCCAAAGTTTTACAGTGACAAAAAAATTGAGCAGTTAAAGCAGGAACATAATCTGAGACTAAAAGATTTAGAACAACGGTACAAACTGGAATCAGAATACGATCTAGATTTACGAATAAAAAGAATTGAAGCATATAACCAACTATGGTCGCATCTCACATTTCAGGGATAGCTCATTTACCTGTCTTAGCGTTATAATTTCATAGTTTGATGGGTATGCCGTCGATAGTCCGTAACAGGTCAGCAATTTTGGTATATGCCTATCTAGTGCTGAAAGCAAGTTTACTGATTAAAGCAGCTTTTCGGCGTTCAAGGATAGTCAATATCGACGGGTAGATATTACAGCCACAATTCTCGCACATGAAGGATGTTGCTTCGCCAAAAACGCACGTAGGCTTGCGGTTACCATAAGCATCGTATGATTCGACAAACCATGTAGGGCAACGATTGGACCATTGATTGGTTCTCATTAGATCGAGCTCTTTGTCCGAGTTTAAAATGTAGTCTCCATAAAAGAGACGCTTCAGCCTTTGTATTTCGTCGATATCCTTCTGGCGTTCTACATGCGACAGATATAACGCATCCTTTGGACTCATAGGAGTAGACCATGCAAAACATATTCCGTTCGCTCCTAGGTTCTTTGTTGCTTCAACAATGCTCTGTATTTTGGCATGGTTAAGCCTGGTAAGTGTAGTGTTGCAATAGCAATTTGCAGGAATACCAGATGAAATATTTTGTCTTATCTTCGCAAAGACACCTTTGCCTCTGATAAGGTCGTGCGTTTCCTCATCGCCGTCAAGGCTCACTATATACAAGGTATTTCTGAACCTTGGGAAGCCAAAAGTTCCATTTGTTACTATCCAGGTTTGGTCAAAGATTTCTGCGGCCACTTTGCACTTTTCACGAGATTGTTCAGTTAGGAGGGGCTCGCCGTCAGTTAGGGTTGCATGCCTAATTCCACGCTTGCGCAACGTTAGACACAATTCCTTGAAAGCATCAACAGTAAGCTCCTGCCGCAGTTGTCGGGTCTTCTGTCCTTTAGCGACTGCTCTGGGAGAGGCCGTATAACAAAATGAACATGCTAAATTGCACGCCAGGGTTGGAGCCAGTGAGCAAGCAAAAGGCTTCCTATCATGTAGTATGAACGTCCTAATAATGCGGTAGTGAAAGTATGCCTTTTGTATTGTAGCAACCAATGTTATCAGTACGGTGGTTGCCAGTAGAATATATCAGTTGACGGCTCTAGTGTCTGGATTCATTGGGAATTGAGAGTCTAGTAATGAAATTTTTTAATTGATATTGCCGATGACTTCTTGTTGTCACGTTTAGAATTTTGTTGGCATATTTAACACTACATGAATCCACCATTGATATAAAGGAGGGTCCCGAGGGATTCTGCAGAAAAAGATTCACAATTCAGACACACTGAAACTAGAAGGCTGACCCGTCGGCCCTCGAAGTGATATGACTTCAAAAGGGATTTTTGTTAGTCTTAGTAAATGAAAGAGATGCTAAAAATATTTCTGCAAGACAGCACCAGTTGATTTGGACACAGTAGGAAAATGGGTTCAGCAAAACCCTAATCGTCATTTACAATAGCTTGATCATCGATTAGTTGATGGTCGGATGTTTTACCGTAGGACTGTCCTTTAGGCTTCAGAGGCGTGCATCCTGTTATACTGCTATCTATCCACGTTTATAGCTGGTGTATTACATCTCGCGATTGTTCCGATATTTTTTACGCAAATGTCCATAGACATTACAATATTCTTTATCGTCTCAGGTCTAACTCAA
>JAJNBK010000409.1 GCA_021155845.1 Nitrososphaeraceae archaeon | reverse complement strand
GCGGGATACTAAATTAATCAAGGGTATTGTTCTTGATAAAGAAGTTGTTCATGGAGGAATGCCAAAAAGAATAGAAAAAGCAAAAATTGTTCTTATCAACTCTGCTCTTGAAATTGAAAAAACTGAGTTCGATGCTAAAATAAATATCAGTTCTCCAGATCAGATGAACATGTTTTTAGAAGAAGAGAATAAGATGTTAAAGGGAATGGTTGACAAGGTTACCGCTAGTGGCGCTAATGTAGTGATATGCCAGAAGGGTATTGACGACATTGCACAGCATTACTTAGCAAAGGCTAACGTTTTGGCAGTACGTAGAGTCAAAGAAAGCGATATGACCAAACTAGCAAGAGCTACTGGCGCACGAGTAATAAATAACTTGGAGGACCTTACACCTAAGGATTTAGGTTCTGCTGATCTAGTCGAAGAACGCAAGATTGAGACAGATAAATGGGTATTCATAGAAGGTTGTAAACATCCAAAAGCAGTAACTATACTTATCAGAGGTGGTTCTCAAAGAGTAGTTGATGAGGCTGAACGCTCAATTCACGATGCTATCATGGTTACAAAAGATGTACTTGAAAAGCCAGCAATCGTTGCAGGTGGAGGTTCTCCTGAATCCTATACAGCCGGCAAATTAAGAGAATGGACAAGTACGCTATCCGGTAGAGAACAACTAGCTGCAGAAAAGTTTGCCGAAGCACTAGAAGTAATTCCACTCACATTAGCAGAAAACGCAGGAATGGATCCCATCGATACTATGACAGATTTGCGTGCAAAGCAGAGCAAAGGCTCAAAATCGGCCGGAATTGATGCACGAAATGCCCGAATTACTGATATGTCAAAATTAGATATTGTAGAACCTCTCTCGGTAAAAGAGCAGGTTATCAAATCGGCAACAGAAGTCGCTTCGATGATTCTAAGGATAGATGATGTAATTGCCTCCAGTAAATCAGCCGGAGGACCACCGGGTGGCGGAATGCCACCAGGCGGAATGCCACCAGGCGGAATGGGAGAAATGTAATGTAGCTCTAATTTCTCTTTCTTTTAATCACAATTTTTTTAATTCTACAGAGATTACTTGTTTTACCCATATTCCTGTATCATTCATCTTTAGCAATTTATTTAGATAATCACTCCATGACATTATTCCGAAGGATTGGGCGTGATAGTCACAGTATATGTCTATCGATGCTTTTCGTGAGCAAGCAGAACATTTCCTGTTCATGTAAATGTAGCTCTTAATATAACTAATATTATATTAATTATAGTTGTTATTTCTTCTTGGACTTCTTTATTCTCGCCTTATTTGTAAGATTATGGAAGTAGCAGTTGCTGCAAATAAAATAGAAAATATATATATCTTGTTTGAATTGTATATAAAAGACAAATCAGATTATTATTAATATATATATTTATTTTAGGCTCCTATTAAAAAAAATTTCTAGTTCCGATTACTTAAATATTAAGAATTATTTATGCAGTTCATTAATCATAATTAGATATTATTATAAGAGTATTTCATTTCAGCAAAATTTATTTATAGACAATATTTAGAATTACTATCAGTGATTCTAAGCGCTTCTAAAATTGTGCTAATTGCCTCTGTTTTATATTTGGTGATATTTTTCGCTTTGGTATCAGGCATAATTAATGCGATCCTTGAAGGTTCACTAGCTCCTCGAGGAACATTCATTATACCTTCAAGGTCTGCTCAAACATTAGGCGAAACAATTGTGACAACGACGATTCTATTTATGGGATTGGTTGGTGCTTATTTGCTTTACAGATCAGGACAAGCTTTAACTACAAAAAATCAGGAGGCATTACTCGCAGCAGGTTTTGGCGTTCTTTTGATATCATTGACGCTAGGTCTTATGTTGGTAAATATAAAAGTTTGATAAAGGATAAGCATTTTCTCCCACTGCTTTCTAGCTCTGATTTGTGCTAGGACTTTTTAGATATTTTTTTTGTTTGAAACAATAGTAATAATAATGTCCTCTTCTATACTGATGTAAACGCGCTTTTTTGCAATATAAAGTGCATTGGGATTAATGATGAGCGAGGCGAGTGTTACACTATTAAAAATTCGTTTGTGCTTTGGAAACTTTCATAGAAGATTATCAAATATCCTTGTCCTTACTTTTATCATATGAGATGACAATGGTAACGTGTGTATAGTTAGAAAATTCTCTTGCATATTCTAATAGAATTTCAAATCCTACGCGTATAGCGATAAAAGAACTGATCGTGAATTAGATATTGGAAAAACGTTCATATAAAATTCTTCTAAACTTCTTCTTAAGGCAAAGAAAAGGAAGAAGATTGAATTTGGATCTGTCTGTCTAATACATAAAAGATGTGTGTGTATAATATCGGTGCTGGAGTTTTTCTTGTTGTGATCATTTTTACGGTTTTTATATTATATTCTCAAACATTGCTTCTGATCATTTATTTTATAGAGTGTGCGCTATCTATCTGTCTATCTATGAACCCTAGTTCTTTTTTACAATCGACTGATTCTTTATTTCCACCAATCTTCTCAACCTCTGGTTCGTCACCTTCTGATGTCATAGTTCAAGACTTTGCAGTAATAATGATAGTTGCAGCTATAATGCTACTCATCACTTACAAGTTAAAACAACCAATGCTAATTGGCTACATTATTGCAGGAATGGTAATTGGACCTTATACTCCACCATTTAGTCTGATACGCAATATAGAAACTGTAAACGTATTTGCAGAGTTAGGAATTATAATGCTGTTATTTGTAATTGGGACAGAATTTCCGATTGCCAAACTTAAGTCCGTAGGCAGGATCTCCGTAATAATAGCACTACCTGAGTCTTTAGGAACATTGCTAATTGTATATTTTGTTGCTCAAACGCTAGGGTTTAGTTTCTTTGATTCTATGTTTCTTGCTCTTGCTATGTCTATTACTAGTACAGTAGTAACTGTTAGAATCTTGGAAGAACTTGGGATGATTAAAGACAAGTCTACTACCTTGTTACTTGGAATAATTATTGTCGAAGATATTATAGCTATTAGCGCTCTTGCAGTTCTTCAATCGATAGCAGTAAGTCCTGCTGGTGAAGTATCTATTTTACAAATATCGATTTCAATAGGTATAGTAGGAGCATTCATTTAGCTGGTGTGTTGGTCGCTGAATCAAAAAGTGCTAACATAGCCAGAGTCATTACCATTCCATTAAGAGATGTATTTGCTGCAATATTCTTCATATCGATCGGGGCTTTAATGGATGTATCACTACTACCATCATTTATTGTTCCAGCACTGGTGCTTATTCTAACTTCATTTGTATCAAAGTTTTTAATAATTACGACTATCTTGGTCAAAGCAAGATATGATGGCATTATAGCATTAAGAACAGGTCTTGGAATGTCATCAGCAAGAGGTGAACTATCTCTTGCTGTTGTTAAAGGCGGTCAAGATGTTGGTGCTATCACATCCTCAGTATTTCCTTTAGTGGGTGTCGTAACTATTGTAACTACTTTTATGACTCCATATATTCTCAGATTTGGAAGCAAAGTAAGATTCTCATCTTCTTCTTCTTCTTCTTCTTCCACTTGATTGAAAATGATAATAATATAGAAGGAAACGACTGTAGTAGCAGTACATATAGTAAGCGTCAATATATTTGATATAATGGGTGCAGTAGCAATGCACTTGTTCGTCTCCAGATATTATTTTCATGCAAAGCAAAGGGGAAGAAGCATATGTCGGTCGCAGAAATAACAATGACGATTGTTTCTCTTACGTTATTTTTTTTTGCAGCAGCATTTGCCAAGATAGGTGGCGGGTATTTAGTTTGGCTATAGATTCAATTACTTTGGATAATATTTAATCATATATGAAATAATGTCAAAATAACACAAATATCAAACATATTAACGCCTAAATATGTTCTAACTACAAT
>JAJNBK010000048.1 GCA_021155845.1 Nitrososphaeraceae archaeon | reverse complement strand
TTGATGTTTTGGTAGGTATTAACCTGCTTAGAGAAGGGCTAGATATTCCGGAAGTGTCTCTTGTTGCTATATTGGACGCTGATAAAGAAGGATTCCTACGCAACAATACAAGTCTAATACAGACTTTTGGTCGAGCTGCAAGAAATGTCGATGGTATGGTTATCATGTATGCAGATAATATTACTGATTCAATAAAAAGTGCGCTAGCAGAAACAGAGAGAAGGCGTAAGAAACAGATCCAGTATAACGAAAAGTACAAGATAACACCCAGATCAGTTGTTAAAGCCATTCCAGATAAGGCAACAACAAAATCAGACACTTACAAAATCTATCGCTCGATCAGACCTGCTAAAACTTGCAATAGAGACAGAAGCAACCATGAAAAAATTTGCTGAGGAATTAGATTTTGAAAAAGCTATTGAATTTAGGGAAAAACTGACAAAGATAAAGAATTTGTTAGAAGAACGAACACATGTAGAGGTTTTATGAATATGCATGATAAAATAGTTATAAAAGGTGCAAGACAGCACAACCTAAAAAATATCAATCTAGAAATTCCAAAAAACAAACTCATTGTAATTACAGGGTTATCAGGCTCAGGAAAATCTACACTTGCATTTGATACTATTTACGCAGAAGGACAAAGGCGCTATGTAGAGTCATTATCAGCATATGCAAGACAATTTTTGGAGTTAATGGACAAACCAGATGTTGATTCTATAGATGGTTTATCTCCAGCAATATCAATACAACAGAAGACTACCAGCAAGAATCCACGTTCTACGGTCGGAACCGTAACAGAGATCTATGATTATCTACGATTACTATATGCCAGAATAGGAATACCTAATTGTCCTGAATGCAATAGAACAATTACAAGTCAATCTTCAGATTCTATTACAGAATCGATATGGAAATCAGCTCAAAAGAAGAAGAATGGCTCAATTATGATTCTTGCCCCAATCATTTCAGCAAAGAAAGGTACGTACGAAAAATTATTTAATGAATTAAAACAAGAGGGCTTTTCCAGGATTCGATTAGATGGTGCGATAACCAATCTCGAAGATGATGAAGAACAAGAACAAGAACAAAAATCAAAATATCCTAGACTAGACAGACAAAAAAAACATACTATTGAAGTCATCGTTGACAGATTAAAGGTCATGACTGAGGAAAAAAGCAGATTATTTGAATCCGTCCAATCCGCCCTTAAGATAGGAAATGGTATTGTGATTGCCTCGATAGACGGTGAAGATACATTATACTCCCAACGCAACGCATGCCCGTATTGCGGTATCAGTCTAGGAGATTTAGAACCACGCTCATTTTCATTTAATTCTCCTTTCGGTGCATGCAGAGACTGCAACGGGCTTGGGATAAAAATCGAATTCGACCCTGAACTAATTATTCCAGACAAGTCAAAAAGCATATTGGAGGGAGCTGTGAAACCTTGGTCTGGCTACTTCGCTACATTCCGCTCTGAAATGCTCAGAGACGTAGGCAAACATTTTGGATTTAATCTTTATACGCCTATCTCAAAGATGACAGAAGAGCAGATCAGAGTCATTTTATATGGAACAGATGATAAGATTCATTATAAATATGAAGGAAAATATTCATCTAGCAGATGGGAATATAGAGGATCCTTTGAAGGCGTAATTCCAAACTTGGAGCGCGCATATAAGCAAACTGAATCAGAATCAAAGCGTGACGAGATCATGCAGTTTATGCGCGAGCGTACCTGTGATAGTTGTCTAGGTAGGAGATTGCGTAGAGAAGCACTTTCAGTCAAGATACAGGAAAAGTCGATAATGGACATATGCGATCTTTCCATTGATAATTGTTATCGATTTTTTAGAACCATACAACTTTCAGAAACTGAAAGATATATTGCAAGAACAATACTAAAAGAGATTATTTCAAGGCTTGAATTCTTGAATAATGTTGGATTAAACTATTTGTCATTGAATAGGGTTACGGCCACACTTTCTGGTGGAGAATCACAGAGAATCAGATTAGCAACCCAGGTCGGTTCGAACTTAACTGGAGTTTTATATGTCCTTGATGAACCTACTATAGGTCTGCATCAGAGAGACAATGCTAAATTGATTGATACTTTAAAAAAATTACGTGATCTTGACAATACGCTGCTTGTAGTTGAACACGATGAAGAAGTAATCCGTAATGCTGACTGGATCATTGATATTGGGCCTGGTGCTGGCATGCGCGGCGGAGAAATTACTGCTTATGGTCTATTAGAAAACATTTTAGATAATAAGAATTCTGTTACAGGAGCTTTCCTGAGAGGTGACCTACTTGTATCCTATCCTAAGCAAGAGAGGAAAATACCAGAACGGTGGCTAACTATTTATGGAGCGCAGGAAAATAATCTGAAATCAATTGATGTACAATTTCCTATTGGTTGCATGACAGTCGTGACAGGAGTTTCTGGCTCTGGCAAATCAACATTAGTAAATGATATATTATTTAAAGCGCTCGCGGCTCATATTTACAACAGTAAAGAAAAGCCTGGTAAACACAGAAATTTATCGGGCTTGGAATATGTAGATAAAGTCATAGGAATCGATCAATCACCAATTGGTCGTACTCCAAGATCAAATGCTGCTACTTATGTTAACGCTTTTACGCCAATTAGAGAACTATTTGCAAAGACTTCGCAAGCAAAAGAAATGGGATATAAATCTGGAAGATTTTCATTTAATGTTTCACATGGAAGATGCGAAGCATGTCAAGGTGGTGGCGTCAGAAAAATCGAAATGCAATTTTTACCTGATGTATATGTTACATGTGATGAATGCAAAGGAAAACGGTATAATTCTGAAACGCTCTCTGTAAAGTACAAGGAAAAGACAATTTCAGACATACTAAATATGACAGTTGACGAAGCATCAGAATTCTTTGAAAATATCTCAATTATTGAAAGAAAGCTCCGAACTCTGAAGGATGTAGGACTTGGATACATACGACTCGGCCAACCTGCTACTACATTGTCTGGCGGTGAAGCACAGAGAATTAAACTTGCTGCAGAGCTCTCGAAAAGAGATACCGGTAAAACAGTATACATTCTAGATGAGCCAACAACAGGGCTTCATTTTGCAGATGTTAGCAAATTGTTGCATGTTTTAAAAAGACTAGAAGATCTTGGCAATACTATAATAGTTATTGACGCTGATTGGATTATAGACCTTGGCCCGGAAGGCGGAGAAGGTGGTGGCAAGATAGTTGCTACGGGACCACCTCATGAAGTTGCAGAAAATAAAGAAAGCCATACTGGAAAATATCTAAAATCCAAGTTAGCAATTGATCAAATCATTCAGAGGGGTGCATCATAATCACATCATCATCATCGCCTCCTACACTAGACATCTCTTCTATCATAGGAAAGCAAATCCCTCAGGATCCTGGTGTGTATTTGATGAAAAATAAAGAAGGGAAAATAATTTACATTGGAAAAGCGAAAAATATACGTAAGCGACTTAAATCTTATTTTTCACTTTCAAAAAATAATAATACTAATAACAACAACTGGAAAACCTCTCGTCTAAAATCACGGATGAAGTTTTTCCCCGCCTGCTTGTGGCAAGACGTAATAGAAATGGAGAATTTCATGGACCAAAGGGCAAAATATATGGTCCTTTCGTAAGAGGTAGTTCAAAGTTTCTTACTGTGGGGCTTTTAAGAAAGTTATTCAAGATTAGAATCTGTGACAAACTGCCGAAGAAACCATGTTTAGAATATTTCATTAAGAATTGTGATGCACCTTGTATTAATGATATGGCTAGAACAGAATATATAAGAAATGTTATTGCCTTACAGAGAATATTAGAAGGAAAAAGCAGTATTGATAATTTTATAAACGAAATGGAATATAAGATGAAGCAAGCATCAGAGCTTCAACAGTATGAAAAGGCAATGGAAATTCGTGATACACTGCATAGATTGAACAATTTACGTGTAAAACAGAAAATGGAAAAAGCCGTAAATGGCAATTCTGACGAAGAATATATTGGAATAGTGAAGGAGGAGGAAAAAGGTATTGCAAATATAATGACTTTACGGAGAACTCGCGGCGTTATCAGTGATCGGAAACGATTTGAATTTGAATTGGTTGGAGACAATTCCCTTTCTACCTTCATATCACAGTATTATTCAACAGTCCCAGTAATTCCGAGATATATATATGTGAACGAAGAACCCGAGTCAAAGCAATCTTTAGAAGAGTTATTGGAAAAACTCGCTGAGCGTAAGGTGAGTATTATTCAGATTTCCTCTCAATTCCCGATGAAAGAAAAAAGGCAGTTAATGGAACTAGTTCTACGCAATATTAATCTTTACGCTGGAAATAACTATGATCCCTCTATAGTAGAACTAAAGAAAATTCTTCAATTACCGACTATGCCATATGTAATAGATTGCTTTGATATATCAAATTTCGGAACTACATTTGCTGTTGGATCCTGTACTAGGTTCATTAATGGTCATCCAAATAAAGCCGGTTATAGAAAATTCAGAATTAAGACAAAGCTATTTACCCAAAACGACTTTGCAATGATTGAAGAAATTGTAACGCGTAGATACTCACATCCTGACGAAAAGATTAATAGCAAATATCAAATGCCAGACTTGATAGTAATTGACGGAGGAAAAGGACAGTTACATTCTGCGATTAATGGTCTTCATAAATTAGGAATAGATATTCCCTGTATATCCCTTGCAAAAGAAAATGAAGAAATCTATACTCCTTATTCATCTGAGCCCATAATTCTTTCAAGGAATAGCCCTGCACTTAAGATGCTTCAGCACATTAGAAATGAAGCCCACAGATTTGGCTTAGCATATAATGTTAACCTGAGAAAATTGAGTTCTAGTAATTAGATAGATAGATAGAGAGTCAGAAGAATAACCATATACCATTATGACCGCATAGAGAAAGAGAAAGAGAGAGAAAACAATAACAACAGTTTTTCTACTTTCTTTTTTTTAACAATTTCTTTTGATATGAGCTGAATCAATCTATTGTAGTCTATTAGATCTGGAATGACGTAACTTAGAGAAGAAAGAAAGAAATAAAGAAATGAATAAAGAAGACCACTTTAAAGAAGATGCTTAATTACTTATATAATTGTAGGACTAGATTAGTTGGAAGCATGTTGTTTTAGAGAGTAGGTTAGGATACTTACTACTGTGTGAGAATTTTGTAATATTTGCCACAAGTAGTGATGAAACTAGCTCTCTATGGTGTATATGCTCTTCATTCATACTAATTGTAGTCCTCATTATCATCATTTCTAATACTCTTAGCTTGCTAGTAGATATTGTTCCTTTGCTTGATTAAATCATATTCTGGAAAGATATATTCAGATTAATTATTATTATTCTAATTATATATATTTTGTATATTATATCATCTTACTCTGCCTTCTAATTACTATTATCTTTGTCTGCAAAAGAAGGTTTAGAGAACAATAACTTGTGTATTTGATTTTTAAGTTGATAAGTAGAATACTAAATTATATCTTATTAAAAGTTATATTCTTTCTGTGTAAGATGACTTATCTTGTTATTAAATATAGGCATATCATTGAAAAATTAGGCATTTTATCATTGGTGCAGATAGGCCCTGCTCTGCTCCAAGATTGAATCTTCATATTATATGTAGTGGTTTCTTAGCTGTTATTACTATTTGCCATTGTTAATACACAAATCGTGGGTCGTTTTTATTTATGCAATAACTCTATCTGTAGAATCAATTCTCATTGAATTTTTAACTACCACTTCCCTGCAAATTCCTCCCATCATGCTTTCAGCCATAAGCATAACCTTGGCAGGCATTATGCTGTCACTTATTGCGGCTTTTTTTATGAAAAAGAAAGGAATATCTACGCTATTCTCAAAATCATGGAAAAATCTCATTTTGGCTTGTTTCTTGCTAGCAATTGGGATATTTACATGGTATGATTCTATTAGCCGAATTGGCGCCTCAAAAGAAGCCCTTATTGCTGGTCCTCTTGAAATTGTTATTATAGTTGTTTTAGCACGAATTTTCTTGAATGAGAATTTAGATAGAATTCGAGTTATTGGTATTGTTCTGGCATTAATTGGATTCTTAATGGCGGTAGCAAGTGATGCAGGAGATGTTCTTGATGACCATGGTATAGGGACAGTAATAACATCGCCGTCAACATTAATTACCTTTGGTGATATAGAAGCAATTTTTTCAGCCCTTGGATTTGCAATTGGCGTTCTCTTTTTAACCAAACTTGTTTCAATACATTCATCTATAGAAGTGGCAGGAGCCTCCATGCTAGTCTCTGGATTAATTTTGGTTGCTTTTATGATTGGGTTTTTGTATGAATCTCAAGAAATATTATCATCATCAGCCTGGGGGTCTTCATTTCAGCAACAGCCATTGATAATTACTATTATAATATTACTCCTCTTTTCATTTCTTCCTTTTATTGGATCACTATGTTATACTACTGGCTTAAGCAAAATAGGAGCATCTATTACAGCAACGATAGGGTCTTCCAGTATTCTTATTACTGTCTTAATACAAATAATACTGAAAGAATTAGGAATCACGAGTAATTTACCTGAAAATATATTTCTTGCTATTCTGGGAGGTGTTTTAGGATTTCTCGGAATATATGTAATTCACATGCATACTCGTTATCTATCAATTATTCCAAGGAGAAAACAATAAGCGATCTTACCTATCCGTATTAGACTTGATTATGAATATACTTCATCTTTTTACTATGACTACAGAGCAATGTGCATACGTTACAATTGCTGACGCAATACTGCCAGGTAATATCTTTAATCCTGTTCTTCCTCTATTTTCTACTATGTTAAACCTATATTATTACTTTCAGCATATTGTAAGATTTAAGGAATAAAGATGCTCATATGATACAAGTCGATCTATAATAATTTATGAACCGCGTTATTGAATACCAAGTAGCAGTTTTTGATAGAATAAAGAACAAACTGTTTCGGATTAAGGTAGTTAGTAGTTGAACCTATAGATAAAAGACAATAATTCATTCTTAGAATTCATATATTTCTCTTAGAAAGAAACATGTATGTAAGTAGTAGTGCTGTAATTTAAAATACTCTATTGTCCAATGCATCACTAAATGGTAAAGCCTTTTAATAAATTATTTATTTACAAATCATAGGGAAGACAACCATTGCCATAAATGCTTGTGCCTAAAATTAATTCAATAATTTCCATATTATTTTTGTATTAACTATGATCGTGCAATTGCATGTGTGCTTGCATTGTTGATTCAGAATATTTTTTTAGTAATTCATTGTTTTCAAAAAAGATAGTAGCATCGCCATGGAAGAATATGCGTCTGTTAACACATGCAATCTTATTTGCAAGTTTTTTTACTGCGTCTAGATCATGAGAGGCCCATATTATCGTGATCTTATTCTCTTCATTTAATTTCTTTAGCAAAATATAAAATTTGTTCTGTGTTTCCAGATCAATTCCTGTAACTGGTTCGTCAAGTATTAACAATTCTGGTTCATTTGCTAGAGCTTTTGCAATGAGAACCCGTTGTTGCTGTCCACCGGATAATTCGCCAATTCTTTTGGTTTTCTGATCAAATAATCCTACCGTTTCGATAGCATAATTTATTTTGTTTTTGGATGGTCTTCTACTAGTAATTCCTAATGAAACAATTTCTTCAACTGTTGCAGGGAAGCCTTGATCTATTGAATTTTTCTGTGGGATATAACCTATCTTTTGAAGTATATTTCTATTTTTACGAATATCCTCACCAAAGAATGTAATTCTGCCTTGATAGTCTTCCAGTAATCCAAGCATTGAACGAAATAGAGTAGTTTTGCCGGCACCATTAGGACCAATTATTCCTACAAAATCGCCTTTGTCTACTGTAAATGAAATGTTTTCAAGAACAAGAGCCGAATTAAATCCATAAGAGACATTGTCAATATTTACTACTTGCAATCCCTCTCCACCTTTAGGATAGCACATTATGATCCATTCTTTTTATATAACCAATACCTTTTTTTTCTTCCTGATGTGCTCTCTTTATAGAATTTAAAATAAGTACCTGACTATTAGCAGTCTCTTCAATACAATTTGCCAAGTCAGAATGGATTAACTCATTATAATAAATAATATCGGTTTTCAATTGATCTATCATTTTGATTAATTACAATCTTTTTATTAATGTATCTTCTAATCCAAATCCTAGTAAATTGTGTTGATGTACTATTTTTTATATAGATTGGCTGAATAAATTATGGAATACAATAAAGTCTGACTGCCCACAATATGAAAATTTCATTTTAATAACTTATTCAAGATATTAACCTAATAATATAATAACTAATTTAGAATTGATTTTGTTTAGATAGATGGTTCTGATTAATGCAATTGGCATAACCAAAACAATTTCGACTATGCTGATTTATTGTCATCAAATTGAGATTGTTTGTATATTTAAGAATGTAATTTAATAATAATAAATGTATATTTATATATAAATATCTTAATAATATATTGGCAATAGTAAGTATATCACTCAATCAAGAGATCCTATCGGAGATAGATAAATTACAAAATGTTCTTGGTTTTTCAGGACGATCAGAAATTGTTCGGGCAGGAATTCGAAATCTGTTAGCAGAAGAAAGAGAAAGACAG
>JAJNBK010000047.1 GCA_021155845.1 Nitrososphaeraceae archaeon | reverse complement strand
GCTCAGGAGCAATTTCTAACTTATGAAAATCCTGAATCAGGAATAAGCATACTATATCCTTCTAACTGGGAAAAGTTAGCAAATCTAGATAACTTTGTTACCTTTACAGCCCCACCTGAAACTGATACACGCATATATCCAGCAGCACTTGGTTTAAAAGTTCAAGAATTATCATCCCAAAATATACCGTTAAAGGAAATTACAAAGGTGCAAATGTCAGATTTAAAAAAAAGTAATCCAGATCTGAATGTTTTAGAATCGACATCTACTACTATTGCAGGCAAACCTGCTCATAAAATAGTGTTTAGCGCTATAGACAATGAGGAAGTTGAACGTAAGGCTATGCAAGTTTGGACAGTAATTGGTAATAAAGCAGTTTTGATTACATACAAGGCAGACCCTGATAAATTCTCAAGTTACTTGCCAACTATAGAAAGAATGATTGATTCCTTTAAAGTTATAGAATAGGGAAAGTGTCCATTAGATGTGTTGCAAAATAAAGAATAATGAGGGAATCTTTTTGAGATAGGTTGATAACATTGCTTATAGTAGACTTTTATCAATTTGAAAATGATATTAATATAGATGAACCCCTTTACCGCAAGGGATATAATCCCGCCCAGTCCATACTAGTTTTTATCCCTAGTTTACCAGTGAAATTGTCTGTTATCAGCATAAAGGTTTGTGTTTAATGATAAAAATACATCAAAAGAACAAGCCTATAGAGCCAAATACTCAAATGACATCAAAAATAAAAGACAAAGACATTTCATAATAAGTTTACAAAAGGTAATTTAGATAAAAGAAATTATAATAGAATCAATATTATTACTAATACTAATACTATACTGACGACCAATCTGCTTTGGTGTGTCTATCCATTAATTTCTTTGCGTTAGTTATTATTTTCATTGTATCATATTATTGCTCTTGTTAATTATTTCTGCTAGATCTTGTCCATTAGAAACTGCATAGCAATTATAGCCTTCTTTAAAATCACAATACTTTGAGTTTACATTTTCAATCCCTTTTCTGTTTATTATCAATACTGTATCATTGTGTATTGCTTCAAGAAATGTATATCGAGTTCCACCACCATCGTGTCTAAGGACAGATAAATCAACCATAAATTTTCCTTTACTTAATATATGGAGACGTTGTAAAAGACTTTTCAAATGTACCAGAATAGTATTGTTTGAATAACCATTTCTCTCCTAAATCATGACAGATATATTTTGGATATATGGTCCATAGATTTTTATTATATTCCTTCTTTTACTATTTTTTGATGTTCTTAATTTGTTAGCGTCAATTATTATTTCTGTATGTTTTCCATAATCTACTCTTGATATTGATACTGCCTATGTTTTTGTTATCATATTATCATCATTATCACCATTTTTTTGTGTAGGATAAGCATAGAAAGGACGATAAAGAAATTTAGGATTAACATCATATTTATTTATAAGATATTCTTGAAAGCTTTTTCTCATACAAATAATATTCCAGTATTTCAGATACGAATCATTTTGCTTAAAAATTTCTCCCGGGTCATGAATCACAATTGTTATATCATTTCGCTTTAATTTTTCAAGTGAAAGTGTGTTTATACATATCAGTAATGAATGGATTTTGATAGTACCAAGTGCTTCTATTGAAAGAGTTTGATAGTATATGCCATAACCAAATTCTCCTTAGCATTTTCTTCATTTTTTTGTTAAAAGTAACACATATTTTTTTCTTAATAAATGAAATAGATGCTAGTAAAAGTAACACATCCACCATAGTTATAATAATCAGATAAAAAGACATATTGTCTCTCTTCTTCCATATATTGTACTATGTGATTCTATATTTAACAGCTATTTTAAATACTAAAATATTGCTGCTCAATATAATATTATGCTATTTAATTTATTTCTGTTATGCTACAAGCAGAGGTTTTACTTTCCATGTGCTCGCTGACTGTGTTCACGAAGTTCTTCTTGCGTAACAAAATACATACCACATACTTCACACTTATAAGAACCCGAAATTTGGGCTGACATGATTTTATATGCTTTAACGTTTTATTTATAACTTTATCTTGCAATAGACATCTTCTAGGTTTTCAGAGATAATGGAGAATAGAATTTTCAGAAAAAAACTGACTTAGACACTCTGCCACTTCACAAGCAATTAGATAATGATAGATTCTAGAGAGTCTGGTCAATTTTGTTGCTACCCCTAGCTTGTTTTGTTGATGCTATATCACTCCTAGTTGGACTACTGCAATGGATTATTAGAATGTCCAATAATAGTATCTCCTTTCAATATTATGCAACAAACACATTTTTGCTCCAAACAAATCTTGGATTCTTCATGCTTACAGATTAGGCATATACAAGCCTGTTTGGTGATAGTTTTGTCATCATTCTTCTGTCTGTTTGTCCTTGCATTAAGATATAACCATAATACAATCATAGATACACCCATTATCATAAAGATGAAAAATATCATTGTACCTGCTCGGAGTATAAGCAATATTATACTGAATATTATTATGACAAGGCCGTAGATTAATGGCCAAAGTGGAGCACGATTATTATTCAATTTGTTTATTGTATAGCAACTTCAAGCTGTTCTCTGTCTTTACTTTTCTTGTTCTTTTTGCGGAGTTGTCTTATCTCTTCAAGTGTTTCCTTTAATTGTTCTTCTGATATCTTAGACATTCTGGAATCGGATTCAACACCTCTGGCTTGAAGTACCTCTTTAGTGAATGCTATAATCTCATCTTTATGTTCTTCTTCTTCTTCCTCCATGGTTAGCATACTATTGCTCATAAACGTGAAATATGCAAATTCAGTCATAACTATTTAGAGAACAAACTTACTATTTACTCTATGTCTCTGTGCTATAATAATATTAATTCTATCATCTTCTTAACTAGTAATATTTTGCTTTTGCTTTAGTATTAGATATAACATGGTAGTCTTCCATATATAGTGGATTTATATGGCAATAATGCCACAAGAAGTAGCCATTTTAAGCAATCAGGTTTTAAAGGAAGCAGTTAAAGGATGAAACTACAGTAAAAAACTATGTTGCAATGAGATCATATAAAGATAAGGCTTGTCATGCAAAAACAAAATATAGTATTTTTTTATAATTATATAAGATATTGAAATGATGGAGCAAGAGACGACAGGAAAAAGAAATAGTAGTTATCCTAGAAAAAAATAGATTCAATACTCTTATTGGTGCAGATATTTATTTAACCATCAAATTATATTAGATCACGTTTGTTCAGGACATGAAAGAGAATTAATTGCTCATCATGGCTGAGATTGCATTTTAAAATACTGAAATTTTCATATTTTGCTATCATATTACTTTTTAGCTTTACTTTGTCCTTCTTCACTGACGAATTTTTGAAAAGAAGACCTCTTTTGATTATCAAGGATTGTATTTCTTAGTAAGTTTCTTTATGACTGTGGGGCCTCTGAAGCATGTTTGCGAGTATCTTTTTAAGAATCGAAAAAAATTGTAGTGTATACATAGTCTATGTGAAATTGTAGGCCGTAACAATATCCCCCATGACGCGGAGTCGATATATAGACAGGATGACGATTTGGATCATGTCACAATTATGCACCTGTCAAGCTTACAGTTGTATTATGATACGTGTATATCTGAAATACCATAGTTATATCGAGTTTGCTACAACTTAATAGAAACAGCGGTCACAACTGTTGCTTTCCTGATGGTATCAGGCACCATCATTACTATGATGATGTTTGCTGATTAACAAGAAGGCAATGAACTGCTTAATCAAAAAGGAAAGCCCCTTTTGCGCTCAAAAGATCACGCTTGTTGAAACTCCTAAAGATAGTGTGCTTGCATAGATAAGTAATTTTTACGATAAGCGTCAGATATTTGTCCTTGATATTCATTAGATAGAAATGTCTAGGAAATATAGAATGAATGACATGAGCAAAAAATGCTACGAACTGGCTCCTGATTTGACAATCTGCAGGATACTGAACGGGATGTGGCAGGTTGCAGGCGGCCATGGATACATCGATCATGAATTGGCAATCTCAGACATGATGAAATATCATGATGCTGGCTTTACGACTTGGGACCTAGCAGATATTTATGGCCCAGCAGAGGATTTTATTGGGCACTTCAGGCGTAGATTATTGACACTAAAAGGAAAAGAAGAACTCGACAGAATTCAGGCATTAACAAAATGGGTGCCACATCCAGGAAGAGTTACACGTTCTATCGTTAAAGAAAATATAGAAAGATCGCTTCGCAGAATGAATGTTAGCTCCCTTGATTTACTTCAATTCCACTGGTGGGATTATAACAATCCGTATTACATGGATGCTCTCAAATACCTATCCGACCTTCGGGATGAAGGAATGATCAAACATATAGGTCTTACAAATTTCGATACTGAACGCATGCAGATAATGATAGAGTCAGATCTACAAATTGTATCTAACCAGGTTCAATATTCGATTATAGATCGTAGGCCAGAAGAAAAGATGATACCACTTTGCCTGGAGCATAACATAAGTCTCCTTACCTATGGAACGATCTGTGGGGGGCTGATGTCAGAGCGTTATCTAGGAAAAACACAGCCATCCGCTGCTGAGTTAAATACGTTAAGCTTACGAAAATACATGCAGATGATAGATGTATGGGGCGGATGGAATTTGTTCCAAGAACTTTTATCGACTTTGAAGAGAATTGCACAAAAGCATAATGTAAGCATTGCAAATGTAGCAACCCGCTATATTCTTGCCAAGTCTGCAGTAGCAGGCGTTATTATCGGTGTTCGACTTGGAATAGTTGATCACAGAAACAATAACACACAGGTATTCAACTTTAGTTTGGATAAGACAGATTCTGATGCTATAGATGCTGTATGTACAAAGTCAAATAACTTGTTTGAGGTAATTGGAGATTGTGGCGACGAGTATAGATGAACTTACGCTATTTGCACTTCATTAACATTTTGGATTCTGGACAAATTACAATAAAATGATTAGCTGCCAAAAATTAAACTACTGCTAATTCAATATCTTTTGAAGAAGTAGAATCGACAAACATCAAAAATAAGAATGACAAGCCAATTCTAGAAGAAATAGATAATAAGTAAAATGACGACAATAGTGTCTGCAGTCTATGAATAGGCTACAATTGTATGTTATGCTATTGATGAACTTGGCTCCATTTGATATCAGTTAGAAGATGACATATACACAAAACCACTCTGTCTACAATAATAATACTATATATCTCCTGCCCTAAGTTAAAAATGAATAAATATAATGAAAATATACTTTTCTCTTATCCTATCATAAATCGTAAAGTTAACTTCCGTTGACAGTATGACTCAGTGGTGGCTAAAAAGCGGGAGGTTACACACGGGACATCCTTGGTAAATTTGTTCTTATTGTCTTGTTTGAATGATATCTCTGTTCTTTTAATAAAATAAACTAAATACTATAAATCGTTTTGGGATTTTTTGAGGAGGATTATTTGCAAATAAATTTTACTATGAAATTTTGTCTACGGCTAAACTGCAGTAACTGCAAAGTGACTGCAGTCATTATTGAATAAATAATAAAACAATAACAGATTACATCTAGGTTGGCTATCTGGCGTCGTCATGGCAATACATAACTATATTATTGATATAGTATGAAAAGAAAATAGTTCTTTACTCATATGCTCTTTGAAGTCTTTACATAGAAGTAGATATGCCATGACAATTGATAAAAAGAACCTTTATCTTATCAATAGAAAAGGATAGAAAACATTTGAAGGCTAAGAAAAGAACAACAACAACAACAAAATGGAAAATTCATGCATATTTTCTGGATGCTTGTAATTGTGATTGGGGATGTCCTTGCCAATTTAACGCCACTTGGCCTGGTCCTATTCATGAAGGTCATGGAAAAGCATCATACTATATAGACAACAGAGCAGATGAAAAACAGTTTGAAGCATTATCAAACATCATTACAGGTAAAGCAGGAGGAGGACCTTTTGCAGTCTATGCAAGCACAATCGAAGAATTTCAAGAACCCAAGAGAGCAAGTGTAAAGTTTCAGACTAAAGATATAAGAAGTCGTATTGCCGTATTTGCAGCAGAAATAAGAGGAGGACACAAAGAAAAAAGAAGAGGACAGCAGTCCACCAAAGAAGATACTATTGCTGAAGCATGGCTTGAGCCTATAAGAAATCCAGTAACAGGTAAGGTTCATAGAGCAATAATTGAGATACCCGAAGGCTTTGAGTCCAGCAGAATGGATCAAGCCTCTATAAAAAAACTTGTTGCAAATGATGGTTATCTTGACTTTCGATATGAAGGGACATATGGAAGTTTCTCAGAAAATGTTTGGAAAGGACCTTAAAAGATAATAATTCAGTCATTATATCTGAAATAGAACATCATTTACAGCTTCATTGATGTTTATGATTTTGGTTCTTGCTTATATCTATTAAGAACTAAATCTATTAAATATAATTTTTATACTTAGCTAAGACAATCTAATAGATAATGTCTCTTCTGCAAGAAGTTGAAAAGGTCTCTATTACAATTCTTATGGATAACTCTACTGACTTCTTATTAACAAGCTCTGCTCATGCAGTCAGACCCCCGCTAATAGTAAATGAAAAATTTAACCTGCCTCCTCCAGTTGCAGAACACGGATTCTCTGCATTAGTCAATGTTGTTAGTAAATATGTCCAAATTAAAGGAGAGAAAAATAATAGTGTTAATGAATATAAGACTGTTAAGAATAGCAGTAGTAGTAACAATACATTTCTCTTTGATACAGGAGTAAGTAAAAATGGAGTAGTTCATAACGCGAACACATTTGGAATAGATTTCAAACATATTAATGGAATTATCTTAAGTCATGGTCATTTTGATCATTTTACAGGTCTTGTTAATATTCTTAAGAGAATATCTGCTAGACAACTATCTACTGCTAATCTTGATGTTTTTGCACACCCTGATGCTTTTCTAAGACGATGGGAGATATATCCTGATGGAAAAAGAGCAAAGATGCCATTCTTAGCTGAAACACAGCTAAAGAAAGCAGGAGCAACGATACATAAAAACACAGGCATAACACTTCTGCCGAATAAATATTCTCCTTCACTATTAATTACAGGACAGATACCACGAGAGACAAGTTTTGAGAAAGGATTTCCATTTCAATATGCAGAGAATACACATGAGGATGATAAAAAGAACCTCGTGCCAGACCCATTGGTCAAAGATGACCAAGCAATAGTAATTAATGTCAGAAATAAAGGATTGATAACTTTAACAGGTTGTGGTCATGCAGGAGTTATAAATTCAATAAACTATGCAAAGAAAATAACTGGAGTAGATAAGATTTATGCAGTAATAGGAGGATTTCATCTTCCAGCTGATGGTGGAATTTATGAAGAAGCCATAGATCCGACATTAAAAGAGCTGCAAAAAGCAAATCCTGAATATATTGTACCTTGTCATTGTACTGGTTGGAAAGCAACAAATAAGATTATAGATCTCATGCCAGAAAAATTTATTCAAAGTGGTGTTGGCACGATATTTACATTTTAATGGCTTTCCTTATTCACTGATAAGGAAAGGTTTTATTTTCAAAAATTATAGAATAAAATAAACGTAAGGAATATAGGAATTGTAATTGAATAACTCTAACAGCGGAACTACCAAAAGGAAAATAGAGACACAGAAAATATCCACGGAATACCGGTAGTATTATCCGTAGACTCAAATCATGTGTAATTTGAGGTAAAAAAAAATACGGGATTCGCCATGGATAACTATATTCCAACAAATCATATATCACCTGCTAAGAATTGGATAAATAAGCTCGAAATTAATAATCCTGAGATCCGGTTATACCGGGGTATATTCATATTCTATTCCTTTGCCTTTGATATACCATTTTGGGCTATTCTGCTACGTACTTGAGCAAGTGGCAACTGGAATCTCAAGGAGACAAATGGTTCAAGTAAAAAATTATGTATGCCAAGGAGAGGAACAATACAGTTCTTTGGTTTCTAATAAAGAAAAAATTGACGTCTGATCCACCGAAGATCCATAGGTGGTCTTGAAATAGCTTGTTTCTTCTTCTTTTTCATGCTAACTTCTACTGGAATCAGATGAGAAATGATATGCTATACAGGAGATCGATTTTGTGCAAGATTAACAAGATATCGTAGACTTTCCTTTGGTATATCTGATTTGATGTTGAATGTACTTGGATTTTCTATTATCTATTTATGACATTCTCAGACATTCTCAGACATTCTCAGAAAGCCGTGCAGATCAAGATCACCGGCTATTGTTGCTTTAACATGCATATAACTAATTTTCTTATATCTAACGTTGATTTATTGAAGGCATAATTATCAGTGTGTCATGATATTGTATTATCTGTATAGAACTCATGTCAAGTCATACTCTGGCAAAATGTCCACGTGATCATTTTTTTGTCTTTTATTTACAAATTGTCGGCAAAGATTGAAAAGAATATATTCTGGGATTTGGATTCCAAATTAAAGTTAAATTATCTTCTTACAATTCCACTGAATCAGCATAATCACATCCTTTATTCGAAGAGATAAACTAAAATACAGAGGTTTAAGAGATAAAGAAACAGAAGGAATAATTTTATTATTTTCCGATCCTTTTGCAGTAGTTTCTTGTCCTTATTTTTGTCCATCAAGAGTACCATTTTATGCAAGTAAAATTAACGGCTTCTATAGTATTTCTTGATAAATACATAGTTACTATTGTTGTTATTGTCATCTTTACTAGAAGTACGTATATTCTTATAGGTAATAATACTTCAAATAGTTTAGATGATCTTTCAATCATATTTTATCTGATGCTTATCTTAAACTTCTTTTTCTAATAGCTGAAATAAGAAACAATGATAAGTAATTCATTAATAAGATTATGAATATAAATATTCCAGAGATAATGGCAGCTAAAAAGAAAGCAGGCAAGAAGGGACTTGCATCCGCTGATAAAAAGACAAAAGAAAGAGTGGCAAGAAAAGGCGGCAAATCATAAAAAACCTAAACTATGTTATAAAAGCGATAATATAAGATAGTCAAACAAATCTCCTCTTTCTCTCTCCATTTTCTTTAGACCTGTTGTTAGAAAGGTAATATTATATGGCAGTAGCAGAGTAAGAAAACATTAATGGCAGATAAGACGTCTAAAAGCAGCGTATATCAGTCTGGCTTATAGCGTTCTTTTGTTTTCTTATCTACTACCACCACTACTATTATTAGTTAAAACAAGAATTAAAAACATTATAGAACTAGATTTTAGCGAAAAAGTACCTTACGTATTAATATTACTCAAATCCGGTTTGTAGAATAGAATTAGAATAATGCTGAAATTGCCATGGATACCTCTATAGAAAACCTATAAGATCAAGAATAAGAAAATTATGATTATTGTTTATCCATTGAGACTTTGGATAATTTTAATCCCTAAGTTAATGCAGATCCCGCTTTTGTATGTTATTAATCTTCAGACTAAAGTTAAATTCATAGGGGATAGGAGATAAACCCCTATACCACGAGGGATATAATCTCGCCTAGTCCATCATTCAAATGGCGATAGGTTATGGTATTTTTTGTCTTCGGGATGCTCTTTTCTTAAGAAAAGAGTACTTTTGACATAATCTCATCAATGATAGGATAATGACCTTTGTATGATAGCAACACAAAAAGAATATTAATTTATGATAATAACAAAAACTGTGCTTGATAGGAAGAGGATTATAAGATATCATAGATCTAGCTTGTTTGTTTCTCAATTTTTATATTGATTTATTATAAGATCATCTGATAAAAATATTTCAATTTATATTGTAAATATTTAATAGAATGAATCAAAAACATGAATTATTAGTAGTAGAGTCAATTTCTCAAGCAGCACTTGATGGAAGTAGATGTGAGATGTTTGGTGACCAAATCTGTTATTATGGTTATTGTTGTTATCTATTATTCCTTTTTTTGAATCAGGATGTTTGGTAACTGCAGTAATATACATACCAAAAGCTTTTGCTCTTTTTGCTACTTCTCTCCCTGTAGCACCTAGACCTATAATTGTAAGTTTCTTTCCATATAACTCTGAACCCAGTACATTGAATACTCTTCTCTTCATTATTCCTTCGCCTGCACTTTTCATATTTTTTGCAAGGTATATCATGAGAAATAGAGTATGTTCTGCTACTGATACATTGTTAATATGAGGAATATTTGCTACATAAATGGATTTTAGGGTACAGTAACCAATGTCTACATTATCAACACCAGTACCTACCTGATGAACTAGCTTTAATTTTGGACAAGCATCTATTAAAGGCTTATTCACTTTTCCCAAACCATTTACAAGTACATCTGCATCTGTAATTTGTGTCAAAATGGGTTTATTATAATCAACACGTTCTGCAGTCATTCCAAATTCTTTTAGCTTGCCTGAAAGAATTTCCGTCAAGCCAGCAGCATAAGATAAAATCATTATTTTCATGTTGTTGAAGTGAAATAGCCAGGTTTCTCTCATTTATATGTAGGAGAATAATGTTCGGTCATAAAAGGCCAGTTTTTATAACAATTGGTGAACAACGTTTGCTGTATTCATAATAATTACTATTTCTTTATATTAATATATATAAAATCTTATTTACTTTGATTAGATCACAACCTAACGTTCTTTTGAAAAGACTTTAGAAATTATTAACTTCAAATGAAACATATAGAGTGTATATCCAATTTTACTAACTGGTGTTAGTATTTATTAATTTTTCATTTAAATAATAGTATCATACACATTGCTAGCAGCTATTTATATTCTTCTTTAACATTATTTCCATACTTTAGAAGTAGTTTGTTCACTTTGGGATCAATAATAAAATTACAATACGGAGCGTCTTGATGGTTTTCGTAGTAATTTTTGTGATAATCCTCTGCAACATAAAAATCTCTAAAATCAGTAATTTCTGTCACAATAGGATCTTTGTAA
>JAJNBK010000408.1 GCA_021155845.1 Nitrososphaeraceae archaeon | reverse complement strand
GGCTTCCTCAAGATTGAACGTTTCAATCGGATCTTAGAATCTATTCCAGGCCTTACGCCAAGGGTCCTTTCAATGCGTCTGAAGGAGCTTGAGAAAGAATGTTTTATTAAATGTGTGGATGAAAAGAGATCTCCAATGATGGTGCTGTGGAGGCTCACCGAGAAAGGTAGAGACACGCTACCTATCTTGATGCAATTGGTTGCCTTCGGCTCAAAATGGTATTCCGACGTCGTCTTCGAGGACAAGATGCCTAGGAAGTTAAATGAAATCTTTCCCCAGCCAGAAGCAAGAGAAATAATTAGGGCTATTAACTGAGGGAGCTCCTATTATAAGCAATCCGCACCTTCAGCCTGCATATTTAGCTAGATATGCAAGAAGTATCCATGGCTCGACTGTGATCTAAGTAGCATCTGTTTAGATTGCTTTCGTTCTCTATCGCTTAACTAGTACTGTTAAGAGCAGGTTATTCAATACGACCAAACTGAGAAATTTCTTCCAAATTTGATCTTTATCAATTTAATTACCTCTTCAGCGGAATCAAAATATACAAAGTTATTATTTCTATTCTCTTTATCATCCTTATTATTGCAGAACTGGAGGACAAAGGTATACCAGAAGCACTCTTATTGATAAATAGTCTAATGCCGTGAACAGAACTCTCTATTCTCAATCCTTCATCGATATCCAAAGATAATAGTTTATTTTTTAGATTTCTTTTCATGACCTTATTACAACAAACCATGGCTTGAAATCATAGTTTACACTAGTTTACAACAATATATTTAGATAGCAGATATCGGAGACTATGCTACTAGTCGCGCCGAGAACAGGTGAAAGATCATCTTCATTTATATCAGACAAGTCACAAAGCAAAATGTTACCGGTCATCATACGATTAACCCAGATATTGTATATGATATCATACTAATATGATGAGTGAATGTGAAAATATGCAGGCCATACATCTGATTCTTTTGTTACTTCTGCCTTTTTACCAGATCGACGCTGGCTAGAACAAGCTGCAGCAATTATTAACGGAGTTAACAAAGTTGTAATATTTGTAGGTCAAGGAGCATTGAATGCTGGTGAGGAGGTAAGCGCAATTGCAGAGAAGTTGAGCGGTAAAGCTGACCCTTTACAATTGAACTCTCGGTCATAGCTTTATCATTATTATTACAGCATAAATGATTGCTTCTTCAGTGGAATAGATTCCAAAATGGCAAGTCATAGAAACTGAAATGCTCTAATAAAATGAATATATAAATTACATTCTGATATATATATCGATAATCATATTTGAAAAAATCTAATTACAGGATAGTATTATCAAGAGGTGTCAGTACATATTTAGTGCTAGTATATCTTGCTATTTCTATAGGCGTAGCTTTACAGATTAGTGGTTCTAATTGGGATATTATATGGCATGGAATTGGAAATGTAGAGAGTTTTTTTACTCCTCCTCATTCAGTAATTTACTCAGGTGTAGCGTTGGCAATTGGCAGCATAATATTAGCCATAATTCTATTTACTGTATTGGAACAGAAAAAAGGATCTAGGAGTATCTCGCCATTCTATTTCCTCAGGCCATCAATAATTCCTTTTTCACTTAAATTAGCGGTTATAGGCAGCCTACTCCAATTAACTGCGGGTCCATTTGATTTCTGGTGGCATAATCAGTTTGGATTTGATGGCCTATTAAGTCCCCCTCATTCTGTACTAGCAAGTGGGATGCTAATGGTAGCTTTGGGTGCATTAATTGGTATATATACATTAAAGCGAGATAATAATAACACTTTATTTTTTCCAAAGGTATGTCTTGCATTGCTTTTGCGGTATTTTTGATGGTTGCAGTAGGCATGGTCTTAATGTTTACTCTTCCATTTTCTAAAGGTCAATACTTTGATTTCAATCCTGATCCACTCGCTGCAGTCGCCGCAGCTTCAATAGTTATCCCATTCCTCATTGGTCTTTCTTTATTTTCAGCTGCAAGAGTCACTTCTATGCCATTTATCTTTACATCCATAACTGCTATTATTATGATAATACAGTCAACTACAACAATTATATCCAATTCATATTTTGTAGGAATCTTTCCCTTCTATCTTTTGAATATATTTCCCGCCGTGCTTGCAGATGTCATATTACAATATCGTAGAGGTGAAGGAATTACTCTGATTCCTGCATCAAATACTACAGTAAAAAGATATTTGATTGCTTCAATTATAGTTCCGTTATTCTTTACTACTCTATTCTTTCCATGGTCTGTAGATGTTTATGGTGGATTTTTCAAGCCTTCAGATAATATAAGAACTGAAAAGTTTTTTATTCAACTTCTAATGCCAGTAATTATTCCAATTGTGATTCCATTATCTGCAGTTTCATCTATGGCAGGAGAATATCTAATATTAAGACTTATGAATGCAAACAAAATGAATTCAATGTTCTAGAATGATAATAATATATATGAATTTTATATTCTAATATAATATTGTTATCAAAAGTTTGCGGCCTTCTAAAGCGAAGACGAAATTGCATTTAATATACTTTGAAAATATATCAAAGTCTTTCATATGACAGAACGAATACTCATCGTATATGATGTGGAGTTGTCTATTGTAAAAAATAGTGTCTGTTATAGAAATAGGATAAGAAATTTCTGTTTCTTATTAACTGGTTGAAGAGGATGAGTCAACTGCAGGAAATCTAAGAGTGGACCGTTCTGCACAATATAATGAATTACCACTCCTCCTATCGTTCCAGTCTGGATGAAAAGTATTTCTTGATTATTGTAATTGATATGATAAAGCATGGGAATGTAGCTAAAAACTGATTGAGATGAAAAGAGTATAACTTTGAGCATATCTTCCAAGGTTTTGTACTTTAGATAGGAGGTAAACCATTCGCTTTGTGACATAGTACACTAAAATCGGATTATATATATTTGAATTTTGTTTTATCGTAGTACACAGACTTTTGTGATATTGGGATAATGCTGTGTGGCACCAGTGACTGCTAATATAAGATATTATATTTTTATTATGAGCTTTGACTCTGAGTGATAACACGAATATAACTGCATTAAAAAGAGCCTATCGCAAATGATATAGTCTCTCTCTCTGCTTTCTTTCAACATATTCTGACACAATTCTTGTTTATGCATTATATATCATAACTAAATTTCATTCAATGATAATTGCTAGCATATCTCAAAAAGCATAACTTTAATCTCGTCATATCTGTGATATATAATATATAATGACTATATATTATGACAGAATTTCCATTATAAGTTGGAAAATAGAGCAATGATATGGATCTTTTAGGTTTCGGAGCACAAGTTGTATTTACATCAGCATCAGGAGTCATTTCCCCTGGACCATTATTTTTTGCAAATCTTGTATATGGAAGCAAACAAGGAATTTATTCTGGTATCAGAATGGCACTTGGTCATACAATTGTTGAATTGCCGCTGATCATTATATTAGCTTCAGGTTTGAGTACATTTTCATCAATTACCACTAGTAATTTGGTCGCTAAACTAATTAGTTTATCTGGAGGAATTGTAATATTAGTTTTTTCTGCAGTTCAAATTATTGCCTTTTTAAAAAAGAAAAATGGAGAGAAAAAAAACATCTATTTTAACACAGATAATAAAAAAGATCCTTTTATTATAGGAAGCATTCTTAGTGCTTTAAATCCTTTTTTTATATTATGGTGGCTCACAGCCGGTCTGAAATTAATCTCTGATTCATTAGATTTGTATGGCTTCGCAATGGGGATTGTAGTCGTTTTCTCTTTTCATATTTGGATGGATTATAGTTGGCTTGCGGTAACAGCACATTTAATCTCAAGAGGCACCTTGATATTTAGATCAAAATATTATCCTATCTTACTTTTGGCATTAAACGCTGCTCTCATTTATTACGGAATATCTTTTATAGTAACTGGACTAAATGTGACTTGATTATCAGAATGATATCGGGTAAGAGTCACTTAGCCCTGGAAACATAGACTTCTATAGTAGAAACGTTGCGAGTTTTTCCATCCTGAGATTGTACCAATTCAGAACCTATTTTTACTGGACCGATCTTGTAACCTAAAGTATCCATTCTTTTTACTATAATCTGT
>JAJNBK010000046.1 GCA_021155845.1 Nitrososphaeraceae archaeon | reverse complement strand
TAAGATCAAGGAGCCCACAGCTATAGTTGCAGTGCTAATTTTTGCAATAATTTTTATGGTAGGTTTTGGTATTTGGCATGCCCCACTACTCGACTTTGCGTCGCAAGCACTGCCTGATTTAGCGAATGTTGCTTCTGTTGCTCCTAGGACGTCATGATGGTCAATATTTTTTTTGATCTAATGACTCTCTATTATTGTTCTGCCATAGTTATCAGTTGCAATGCATTTTGATGACATTCCCAATAATTCATTCTCTCTTGATTTCTGTGTGCAACTATTCTGTCTTTTCTAATTGATGATTTTCTTCTTTATATTTTTTGTAGCGTTAAATAAATTTTATTTTAAAGAGATATTTTCTTGATATTCAATTGAGTTTCGTGCATCTATAAATTCAGGGAACTTTTTATCTCTTATGGTAGTAGATATATGATTATAGTATATGCTTTTAATGCTGATTTTTGCAGCTATCAGTCAATATTAGTTATTCTTAGGGGTTGTTCTCCAAGTTCAACGAATAGTTCAATTTCATAATTATTAGGAGGGGGGGGAGCAGTTAGCTTCTAATAAAGCAAAAGACAACGTAACTACCACTTAATATAGTTGTAGTCGCTCAATATCAACTATCTTAATTATGCACCTGTATCGACCAGGTAGTAAATAATTATTATCATATCAGATAATTATTATGTAGGAATTGAACAATAGCAGTTCAGAGTGTCTACTATTTTGTGGTTAGATCTAATCTGCTACAATTCATATAGTAATAGTAGTAAAAATAAAATAATAGTTTCAAAATTGGACTGAAGCTAAATCTGTTAGATGTTCCAAATGCCTCTTTTGTGTACTATCCTTAATTTTAACAAGTTCCTTCTTGGCCTTGGAAGAATAGGATAGGTAAAGTTTTTCCATTCGGTCAACAAATTCCTTTGACTGATCGTTCTTTTTCACTAATAGATTAAAGAGCCTCTCTTCGTTATTCCAGTCTATTAAGTCATCATGAATTTGATAAGCTATTCCGAGGAAATTCCCAAAAGTGGCCATAGCGTGGATTTCATCCTCTTCTCCTCCACCTAATATCGCTCCTATTTTTGCCGAAGCTTCAAAAAGCGAAGCAGTCTTCTGTTCAAGAACTTTAATATAGTCATCCTCTCCGATTTTAAGAGCTTCAGCCAATTTAATTTCCATTATTTCGCCTTCACTCATTTTTATTGCAGCATTAGAAAGCTCACTCGCTACGCGTGAATTATTTAGCTTAGAACCTATACTAAGAATGACTCCTAATACAAAATCAGCAGTCAGAATGCTGCTGTTATATCCATACTTTACATGAAAGGAGGGCTTTCCCCGTCGCAGATTTTCTTCGTCAATAATGTCGTCATGGATAACAGATTCTGTATGCAAAAGTTCTATAGCACAAGCTGCAAAAAATATGTCTTCGTCAATTCTTAACAAGTCTACCTTTGGTGCCATTACGCTTTCAGCGGAAAGCACTAGAATAAGCGGTCTGATACGTTTGCCTCCCTCGCATGCATATCTTAATGGCGCATAAAACTCCGACCACGAATAGAGATCTAATTCGCGTTTGAGTGCATCATCTATTTTTAACAGATAGTGACTGAACTGTTCAAGCAACGGGTTGGCTTCTAGATTTCTTCTATTCAAAGATCACTTCTTGCCTATGACTACCTTGAAATAATTCAACATATTAATGCTTTACCACCACCACACGGATGGAAAATACAATATCCTTTCAACTATTTATGATAGTGCTCCGGCCGGGATTTGAACCCGGGATCTGCGACTCGAAAGGCCACAATGCTTGACCGGATTATGCAGCTGTCTATATATCAGCTACTACACCACCGGAGCACTTCAAGAGGTTTGAATTCATTTCACATAAAATCCTTTCTTGTGGACTTACTATTCTACTGTTTCGTCTAGAAGGATTCTTATAATTATTATATAAGCAGGCTATAAAATGGATGTTTTTATTTTGAAGGACTTTGATAAAAGATGTTATTCTATACACATACACAATCTGATAGAAACAAATATGTCGCACAAAGTTTTTCTATGAGAAAATATATTTTTTATTTGAATGAAAAACTTGCTCATAGAAAGGATCGACTACGAAATTGAAAAGCATAGCCTGCTCAAACATGTATTTTATCAAATGTGGTCTGAAGGAAAACTTACTATTAATCATTTACAAGGTTACTCAAAGGAATACTTCCAATTAGTAAAAGTCGTACCAAAATTTGTAGAAAATATTTTTAATCTTATTACAGATCCTTCATTAAAGAGAGCCATTGGTCAGAATCTAAAGGAAGAGTCTGAACACATTGAACCATGGATAATGTTCTCAACTGCTATGGGCGTCCAGAGAAACGATCTCACTAGTTATAGAGGTGAGAATGAGACAAATATGGCAGTTTCTACATTATCCCAACTAACCGAACGATCACTAGAAGAAGCGGTGGCAGCAATGTATGCGTACGAAAAGGAACTGCCAAAGATTAGCAGATCAAAAATCGATGGTTTAAAGAAATTTTATGGAGTGCAAAGTAATGAGGCTACCAAATATCTAGAAATCCATGAAGAGGTTGATTTAAGACATTCAGAGGTCTGGAAAAATATTTTAAAAACTATTCCTGAAGAGAAACAAGAGCGCGCTCTCAACGCAGCTCTCAGTTCATTGGAAGCCCAGAACAAACTATTAGATTCTGTTCAGAAAAAATATGTAGCATAATAAGTGGTATCTTATGAAATAGATCTCAAAACCTATATAACCTTACCAATTATCGATTTTTTGATAAGGGCCCATAGCTCAGCCTGGTAGAGCGACCGGCTCATAACCGGTCGGCCAGGGGTTCAAACCCCCTTGGGCCCATTATATATATCGGTTCAAATACTTCAGCTTGGTATTATATACGGTAAAATCTCTTGAACGAGGATTATTATCATAATTGCCTACTTAACTAAATACTACTATAAGTAAAAATGTGTTGTTGCCTAATCCAACAAATTCTGCTCTAATCAATGAGTTTTATCAGATATGAAAGCCATTCTCTATAATAACCAAATAGAATGAATCAGTCTACAACAAGTTTCAATATCACTCACTAAATTCGATTGCTTTGAATGTCTACAGTGCTTAAAAAATGTAATGTTAATAAATGCGATTATTGAATCCCTTTACATGCAAGGCTCAAACTCTTAGTGCCATAATACGTTACTTTATATTGGTAACAATATATAATTAACTATAGTATGTGAACCCATTTATGTCTAGGGTTCAAGCAGATATAAACTCTCTAAAAATGATCGTAAGTAAGGATAGTATGCTAACATTGTGTGTAGTAATCTTCCTACTCCCTTGTTATTGTTCTTGCACTGTAGCCTTCTATGCATTGAATGTACAGCTATGACTTCCAGATCTATCTCCTTTTAAATGAATGCTTTTAGGTAAATTTATTGAATCGTGAAAACTAATATTTCTGTATTCTCTCTCTTTTGTTAAAAAATCTTCAATTGTGCCTGAATATCTTGTCACATTATTTTTCAATGAATCCGATTTCATAACCTCACTAACATCTAAAGCATGACCAGTCGTGTAATTAATATCCCATAACTCATGGATATTATTATTATCATTCAAGAGCACATATTCTATTATATCATCACCTGCTGACTCTCTTGCTTCTCCTTCGTGTCGATTTTCTGACTACATTTGTTCAATAAACAATATTCATCTTAATTATAGTTATTGTGTTTAGCTGTTTATCAAGACTACTCTCCTGCTGTCCAACGCAGTGTGAATAGCTATTATTATAATTGCGAATATGTCTGTATTATAATGACAAGTTTTCCTTTCATCTTACCATCACCATGTCTATCTAAGTAGATTCTTCTTCAACACATTAGAAAATGTATCTAAATCCCATGAGTCCTCATAACGTACTCCATTAACAAAGAAAGTTGGTGTACCTTCAACACCACTATCAATTCCATTTTTTAGTGATTTATTTATTAAAGGTGCGTAAATATGTCCTGACATTTCCTTTTTGAATCTGTCAATATCTAATCCTACTTTTTGTGCATGCTCCAATAAATGACTATCATCTAATGCTTTTTGATGTTCAAACAAGTAGTCATGCATTTCCCAAAATTTGTCTTGAGCTACAGCAGCTTCAGCAGCCTCAGCTGCATGCTGTGCATGAGGATGTATATCATTAAGAGGGAAATTACGAAATACAAAGTATATTTTGTCAACCATATGCCTCATTATTTTCTTGACTATAGGATAAGCCATACCAGTGTAGGGGCATTCATAATCGCCGTATTCAACTACAACAATCGGCGCATTAATAGAACCTCGTATATGGTCAGAACCAATATTCACAGGGACAGTCAATTTTTTAGTTTCTTTATCGGTTGTCTTTTTACTTCTCATTTTTACCTCAGTATACTTTTTCCTCATACTATTAAAATTAAATTACTGCCATCTGTTTTTTCTCTTCTTGCTTGAGGTGATGCAAGACCAGAATTCTCAAGTTCATTTCTGATTTTCATAGGATATGGTAAACCATCTAAACTGTCACTTTGTATTATCCTAATTCTCTTTTATTAATATGAAATTGAATATCTCCAAGACGATGAGGTTCTGCTGTAACTCCAAGCCATTTTAGTATCTCCAGCTGTAAATTGTCTAGAATGATATTCATATGTTTATGTCTTTTATTGCTTGAGTCTATTAAACATGGTAGTAACTGCTTAGTGAGCTAGTTCTACTGAACCTACCAAATAAGGTGTAGATTACTATTGGACTTAAATATAATATTCTACTCTTGTATAGTGATGAAACCTTGTACTCATCTTGAACAAGTAAATCTTGATGCAGAAGCAAAGACAAAAGGTTGTGAAGAGTGTGAAAAGATGGGATCTGATTGGGTACATTTACGACTATGTTTATCATGCGGTCATGTTGGCTGTTGTGATTCTTCAATTAATAAGCATGGAACCAAACACTTCAGTGCAACTGGTCATCCTATCATTAAGTCATATGAACCAGGCGAAACCTGGAAATGGTGTTATGTTGATGAGATGTTCATGAAATAATTTAGGTAATGAAAAAATTATGGATATGACTAAGAAGGTTTATTGATTAAGCAGGTGAAGAAATATATCATTGGAATCAAATAGTGGAGGAGAAGGAAATCAATTAAATGAAAAGCCAAAGATCTT
>JAJNBK010000045.1 GCA_021155845.1 Nitrososphaeraceae archaeon | reverse complement strand
AAAAAGTGGTCCCGTCTATAATTGCAGTAGGTTCCTATCAACATCCATACTTAGGAGTTTTAGGTACTGATGTTACGCCAGAAATAGCAGGAGGTTTGGGATTGCAAGAAGCAAGAGGATTTTTAGTAACTGGTATTACTCCAGGAAGTCCTGCTGATAAAGCTGGGATACGCGGAGGTAGTTCACTAACTGACATCAACCAAGGAGAAATACAACAACTAGAAGGAGACATAATATTGCAAATAGATGATAAAAAAATCAGAAAGATTGACGATATACTCACTTATTTAGAAAGAGAAAAAGAAGTAGGCGATATTGTACAGCTGACAATACTTAGAGATGGACGAACAGAAAAGATACCTGTTACGCTTGGTGCAAGACCAACCTCAGAAGAGTTTGCAAATATTCAAACGCCTGCAGGATCAGAAAATGAATCCCCTGGAAGAACACCAGAAGAATTGCCGTATAATGGCCTTTATAATGAATGCTTAAAACTAGCAGGCAATGACATATGTGACTTTCTCTTTCGACGATAATAGGAGGGCAAGATATATTTAAGAATAAAGCCAGATGACACCACTGTGTCACTTTATTGTCAGAAGGTTGTGATTTGTCAATTACCATTTTAATTGATAAAGATAGTCACTTGGGATTGTCTAATTAACATACAATTAATTTTCAAATTCTTCAAATAGCTTCTATGCCTAGGCATAATAATATACATTTTGAAGAAAAGTTTGAAGTATCTCCTTATTCGTCATTATAATGATAGATCGAATGTAGTGTATTTGTACGGATTATCTTGAGCAACAAGATCACTATATGAAAAAGAGCAAACAATTGGAGCAAGAATAAGAATAAAGAATATGCAAGAATAACTATATATTTTGTGGTCTTTTCTATAATGTTTCATGAGGGACGTCTGTTCCTGTTGACATGAACTAATTTACTCGTTTTCTTGTTTCTATACCATAAATCAGACCCATATAATGAATTATGCTTAAATATATCTAATTATGATATAGTTCTATCAATAAGAAATTGTTGTTGAATGTTTGCCTCACAATGATGTTATGAACTTTCTATAATTTTCCATCTATTGCTTATGATTATTCTCATTTGGCTTTGTGTTTGTTCAATAATTATTGTTTAATAAAAAAGTAACTATTCTTCTCTATAGAAACAGTGTCTTAGCAAACATATCTTTTTAGATGTTATCTTAGGACAAGATTTGATAAAAAAGATTCATTCTCACTATTAATCTAGCTTTTATGTATTAAAGGATAATAAACAACTAATTCAATTATATGTAATTTTTCTTTGTTTCCTTCCTCTTCTTGTTTACTTTGAATTGTGCCAGAAGATGATTGATTACTGATAGTATTATTCTGGATCAATTCTTCCGAAGCATTTTTGATAATATTTATAATATATTGTTTAACTTTCTGAGTTGCATTTTTTATTTCAGGATTATTGTCAATTATTTTCTCTCCGCCTTTGAACACTCCTACAACAAATGTTTGCCATCCTAAACCTATAATGGATAAGATCAATACAGCTATTATTATCCATGTAAAGAGACCCATAACTAACTAATAGTTCTTAATGTTGTTATCAGTTTCTCATCCTAAGAACTTGTTAAAGGAAATTCTGTTAATCTGCTGATGAAATCCCATAAATATTATTCCAGAGAACCTATTTTTCTTCTAGACAATAAATGACTTCTATATTATATACTTATAATAGCATCTCACCTTTTTCTGTACAATAGAACACGGCCTCAAGTTTAGGAATATGCGGATAAAGTTTGTTTTTTATAAAGGTTTTTGTAATATTTCATTCTTCAGTTTAATATTTGCGATGAATAAGATAAATCCTTTCTTTCATTAAATTATTCGTGATTTATTTAACTTCTTACATCTTTCCTATTGGTTACTAATTCTAGAACAAAGTACATCTACATAATGATCATAATCATTTGATATCATTCGTCCTGTTCTTTGAATAGTTACTCATGTTTGGCATTCTTGTTGTTGTTGTCGTTGTCTGTTTGTTATATCTCTAAAGCTTTGATTCAACCATTCCTAAATAATTGACGTATAAGATGATAGTCCATTAGTTTGATAATGGCAAGGAGATATCATTAATAAGCTTATAAATTGTGTTTTCAAATAAATCCAAAGAGTGTTGATTAACAGAAGCAAATTGATTTTTGTAAAGTCTCTTCAAATTAGTGATAAGTTGTAATCATCAATACAAAATAATATAATAATACTATTTTGAAGACCTAGCTATAAGAACAGCTCGTAAAAGTTCATGAAATGAATCAATCGATGTGTAGATAATGCTAATAATACAACGATTGCAAGATAATTTAGGATAGAAACGTCATTGATAGATATACTATATATGATTTAATCTAAATGTCTTAATTGAATGGTTTAGATTATCCCTTAGAGGGGAAGTTGATAAAGGATAAGCGCTAACCTACACCGGGGGCTCATAGTTCAGCTTGGATAGAATGGCTGCCTGCCCTCTGGGCCCGTATCAATTTTCATCAGAGTCCCAAAACGTTTAATATATTATCCTAAAGACAGCATTGCAAACTTCTATTTGACAGTTAGAGAAAGATAATATCAAAAGAAATTCACCATCGATATTTAGTACATATATAACAGCATTATTACTGATGCTCTGAATTCAATTACTGTGCATTGGTAACGGTTGGAAACAGATGATAGCAGAGGTAATGAAGTGATAGCAAGGATAACAAAACTGGTAACAGATGATAACAATAACAGCTTTAAGCTTCCATTATACTATATATTTCTTGAAGATACAAAATATATATGACGATATTAACAAGAAAGGAAAGAGAAAGACTTGTTTTAGAGCTTTACAATCAGGGTAAGACTTATCGTGAGATATCTAAGGAGGCAAGAATATCTCCACGCGATATAGGAATTATTTTGAATAAGACAATTAGATGGAAGGCTGAAGGATCAAAAGAAGAACAAGATAATATTAATTCAAAGAACGACAATCAAGAACATGAACAACACCTATCTCTATCAGCCCAAGCCTACAAACTCTTTTCCGAACGTAACACTCTATTAGAAGTAGCGATTGCATTAAACCTTAGAGAGTCAGAGGCAACTAAATTCTATAGAGAATATTGGAAGCTAAAGCAGCTACACAGACTGAATACAGTTTATGAAGAGACTAAAGGTGAAAGGCCAAAGGTATAGGTCTCAAACAAGTTGTTATCTTCTTACAATTGTTAACAATGATTTACCATCTATTGAAGAGCGACTTAAAACACATAGAAATGATATAAGTATACTGCAATTTTGAAAACATAATTGGGAGAGAAGATTATACAAATTGAACAATCAAATATCATCAACAATCAGACTTCTTGAACTCTTATCGTATATCTTGTATAAGAGAAAAAAGAGAGATAAGAAAGCTCTACAATGAAAAGGCAAGACTTGAGACTATCGTAAGAGGATTTAAGAACAATAATGAGGAATATCTTGAAATCAAACAGGCAGCTGAAGAAAAGGTGAAAAGTCTTTTAACAGACAGTAAACTACTCTTGAAATTTGCTACACTCTCAGTAATTGAATCATTGAGAAGCAACCCTGAATTATTTAATTTTATATCGTATAGTACTTTCGTTGAAACTACTTCTACTACTTATGGATCTAACTACCTTTCATTAGTGTCGTCAGGAGAACAGCAACAACAATCATTTAACGATAGCTATACTGCTTTGATATTAGAAGAGTCTGAAAAGCTTTATAATAAGTTAACAGCTGAATTAGCAAATATAGTTATAGCAGCAACAGCAATAGCTATTAGAGCACCATCGTTACCATCAATAGGTAATAATAATAACAACAAGCAGAAACTACCCCATAATAATACATATGATGAAAGAGAAGAACTCAGATATAATGATAATAGTCAATTAGGAATTTATAAAAATGATAAAGAGTAACCAATGAACTATGATAAACAGATATTGTCAACAAAGCTATCGATAGAAGATTTTAATTATTTCTTATGCTAACCAAGCTTAATATGAAGCTGGATTGATTAAAGAAGAAAGTACAATAGAATTACTAAGGTTTACAGTACATCATATACTAAATCAAGTTCATAATCAACCTGAATATCTAATACTAAAGAACAACAACAGAAGGAAGCTCAAAACACTCAGCAGTAGACTCTTCATAGTCAAGTTATTCTACCGTCTACAACTTCTGCTTCCCGTCAAGTTCCTTCTAATATATCTCGCAGGGGTAACTTAGTTGGTCAGAAAATGACGTGTTGGAAATTATCATCATTACTATAACGCAAACAAATCAGTCATATTATAGTGGTAATGACGTTGTATGATGAAATTATCTATAAAACCTAAGGCAGCTGTCTGTCATCCAATCCATTGAACGCAATATGAGGATTTCAAATGGTGTTATGTTGATTATACATTCCTATAACATAAATTAAAGATAATAGATCTTAATTTAAGATTTGGAATTTATATCAAAACTTATCAGCTAACACTTTGGAGCAGAGCTTGTGTAGTAGGGTCGACTCTTCCAAACTCAGTCATAGTAAAGCAGTGAGTTGACATAAATATTTCTGCAGCTCCAAGCCTACTTTGCCATTTTGGTAACATCTCATCTTCACATTGCTTGTTGATAGTATCAATATATGTTGAGAAAATCAGCCAGGGATTATCAAAGCTTCCTATCTGGTTTGCAATATCGCTAAAAGAAACATTCTGATTTGCATTGGCTGCTGCCTTTTCTAAGTCCGATACAAATTCCCTCTGTACCTCAACATCTTCCCTAGTTCCCAGCCTTGTAAGGTGTCCAGCAACTATTGTGTCAAAGTCATAATTATTTAATGCTATATCATGGGCTTGGATAAAACCTGCAGTGTCTTTGGCTATCGCTAAATATGCAAACGGGATCCACCCTGGGAATATGACATCAACTAACATGAGCACTTTTTGTTTTGGAGCATAGATGAATATGTTTCCAGGTAAATGGTTAATGCCATGGTAATCTAACTGCAGCGTTTGATTTCCAAGTTGCAGAGTCATATTTTCAGGAAAAGTGACTGTAGGTACTGGAGGGACCATGGATGTATTTGCAGTGACGCTCATCGCTCTTTGTAATTCATTTGCTGTTTCTTGTTGAGCGATAAAAGTGGCATTATCAGGAAATACTCCTGCAGAACCAATATGGTCCAGATGAGCGTGACTATAAATCACATGTGTGATAGGTTTGTCAGTTACTTCTGCTATGGCTTTGAGATAATTGGCTCCTAATGTAGGAGGTGCATCAATGGCAATCACTCCTTCATCTGTCACCATAAACATCGTATTATAACTACCATCAGAAACTGAATACAACTCCTCACCTATTTCTTGTACCAAGTATCCTTTTTCGCTTGGTATAGTGGGTCCTTTTGCTGTCTCAGGTATCTGTGTCATTGTGGTGGTATTGGTAACATTACTAATACTATCGCCAGATTGTTGTTGTTGTATTTCTGACACAAACTTCAGGTAAGCCTCTTCTACACTTTCTTCTTGTTCTCCATACACATATTCAAAGAAGAGTTCTGGGGTAGTTCCTGTTTTTACTGATGTTAAACCATCAAGTAATAACGTTGGCAAAACTGCGAGACTTATTGTTAGTAAAATCATCAATCCGAGAGATTTTGCATATCGTATTTTATGCATTGAGGATAGTATCTAAAATGTCAGTATAAATGCCTTAATTGTATATGACTAAGAGTCAGCTTTCTTTTAATAGTGTGTGTGTGTGTCAACCTTTCCTAGTGGTCTATGTACGACTGCAATTAATGCTTTGGAACCACCACAACAAAGTCCAGCACAATCTACTACTCAGGAGCAGGCAATAACACAACATGAACTGGTTTTCGAATGATATCTATACTCAAGACCAAAGGAATGATGTGGAAAGGACAAAATCGAGGAGAACCAGCAAGGAATGCGGCTGTAAAACAATTTATACAAGAATTACATCCATGAAAATTTCCTTGTTGCAGTTTCATCGTCGTTCTTACTCGTATGGCTAGTCAGGCTATAAAGTTTCATGCACACCAGTACTCATCAATATACTTGAATAGGCATGGAAATGGGACTTCTGTAAATCCGAATCCAGTTGATAGTAGTCAAGGACGGATAATTGCGTTCATGATATTTGAGAATAATAACCCAGAAAACAGTTTGTAAATTCTTAACTACATAATAGACACATGGAGATGAATGTTTGCAAGAACAATTATAGCGTTATCCGTAAGCTGTGTACTTGTTTTTTCTTTTCTTATTAATGGAGTGTACGCTACTACTGCACATGAAAACAGCAGCAAGACCATCAGGCACAGAGATTTGACTATAGATTTAGGGAATGGAATACAGACGGACGTAGAACTGACAATGCCTGTACTGGCTAACCGTTCCCTTCCCGCTATTCTCTTGATTCATGGTTTGGGACCTTTGGACAGGGATCAGTTTATTCCGCCAGATAGCAGAGATTTTAAGCAAATTGCAGAATATCTCTCTGAAAGAGGCTTTGTGGTCTTGCGTTATGACAAAAGAGCAATTGGAGCAAACGGCACCATAGAAGACCCTGACACCAGACAATGGATGACCTGATCAGCGATGCAAACAAGGCTCTGCATACTTTGGTCGACCAGCCAGAAGTAGATAAAGACAACGTTTCAGTATTAGGTGGGAGCCAAGGATCATGGATCGCAACAAGGTTAGTTGCTGCCAATCCATTTGTAAAGAATGTCTTGCTGCTATCTACTGGAGCTGAAAAACTAGGCGATATTATACATACACTTATGGTAAACACCACCCTGCAGTATGCAAGGGAAATTTTGGATAGGAACCATGATGGCTTTGTATCGCTATCCGAGGTTGTGGCAACTGAGAATACACCCTACTGGACTTCTGCTCCGATTCCAAGCAGGATGCTTGTAGAAAACAGCACTACTGGCGACTATGGATTTGTAGAAGGATTAGAGACAAGAGAAGTTGACGGCGGCGAACAAGCAATAGAAATTGACACCACACTCAGGAGCTTCCTTGAGCAAAGATTTCAATCAATATTTGTAGATACTGAGGACAGATCCTGCCCATATCTAGGTGTGGGGTGTCCTCCTATGATGAGGTCTATAGCAGAACTTGACAATCTAAGCGTAATTGGAAATCTCTCCTCCTCTAGCATTCTGATAATTCAAGGTGGACATGATCTCGGACAGCCGCCTGCGCAAGCGTTCATGCTAGAACAGAAACTGATAGCTCTAAACCATCCTGACCACACTATAATAGTATATCCGGGTCATGGACATCTTCTGACCTATATTGGAGAGGACAGCTGGATTGAGGTACCTGGTCCCATTCGCGATTACATCTTAGAAGACATATACTCTTGGCTGACAGATCCTGACAGGAAGCTGAGTAGACAGAGTGATATGAGTTTAGAACTGTCAGCATTAGCATGAGCCAACTTTTTCCAATTTCCATTTCCCAATTTTGGCTCACATTACGATCCATTCATTAGCAGTATTATTTTCGCCTCTGCAGCAGCGATTGTAATATTTCTGCGGGGTCATAGAATATTCACCCAATATAGATTTGCTTGACTTCTGCCAAAAGAGATAAGCGAGGAACGACAATATTGACTATAGTCTAACTACTAGTAGCAGATAATAATATATCTGTACAACTACTACATATGATTACAGTTCAATCAATCCGAAATTTCTAACATAATTCGACCCTGCCTTTCTTTGGCAAACAAAGCTTGTATAGCTTCTTTTGTTTCATCGAGTTTGAATCGTCTTGACACTTTAATCTTGAGTTCTTTTGACATATTTATAAGATCTTTAAGTTCCTTTCTAGTTCCGCGACTTGAACCATTCTTTAGTCTTGAAGATAAATCAAATGTTCCTAAGTAAAGAAGAAAAAGAGAGACGTGTTATAGATCTTTACTATAATCAAGGAAAGACTTTTCGTGATATAGCAAAAGAGCTTGGAATGCCACCAAATACGATAACTACCATACTAAAGAAGGAAGAACAAAGGAATAATAGTATCGTTACTAATAATTAGAAACATTCTTCTTCTTTACTTGCTACCAAAGCATATGAACTGTTTTCTAAAGATAAGTACCCTGTCGAAGTAGCTATCACACTAAACCTTAAAGAACCAGAAGTAACCAGAATGTTCATAGAATATTGCAAGCTGAAGCGACTGCATAAATTCTATTTGGCTTATAAAGAATTAGGAGTAACGGTATAGGATATTTTGTAAAGTTATGCGAATCGGAAAAGAAATAAGATATTGGGATAGAAAAAGTTGTGCATGTCGTAGACATCGCTGATGACAAACTTCCTTCTATGGAAGCCCTCTATGGACAGGTAAAAGATGTGGTAGATAATATGCAACGCACAAGACAATATTTATCAAACGATATACAAGCTATGAAGAATAAAATTTCAATATTAGATGCAACAGCATTCTCTTGTGAACACGATTGCAGGAGAAAAGAACAACAGGTACAAGAACTGATTGAGCAAAAGGAGAGGCTAGAAAAGTTGATGTGGAAGGAATAATAATGGCGATGATAAAAATGATCTGTCAGGTATGGTTATTGTAAAGTCTTCCAATCCAGCCTTCTCATTGCCATGAACTTCTCCATTCAAAGTATGCCATGTATTCATTCCGATATGGTGATGATATCCTCCTGCAGACAGGAAGGCGGCACCCATAACTGATAAAGCCGTTAGTATCGAACTCAAATATATGTACCTTTTCTGTTCGTCTTTTGAATCGTGTATAAACCATGAAATGAGTCTTTGACCTTTTATATATTCACATGAAATTGAATTCTTACATTTTTGTCTGAATATCATGAGCTGCTCTTAGAACAACTTCTGAGAGTGCTGGATGAATATGAACTGCTCTTGTAATATTATCAATTGTATCAAGACCTTCATTAGATTTCATAGCTACTAGCACCTCATGGATAAGAATTGATGCCTGACTTCCAATGATATGACAACCTAATATTTTTCTATTCTTTTTATGGACGAGAAATTTGACAAAACCGTCTTTATCTTCAAGCGCTCGTCCCATAGCAGTATTGATGTAAGGATAAACAGATTTTACATAATCAATACTATTATTCTTATTTTTATCTTGTTGTTTTATTCCTTCCTCTTTTAATTCTTGTTCTGTAAATCCTACACCTGCAACTTGGGGCGAGCTAAATATTGCATGGGGCATAGCAGCATAATTCACAGGAATCTTTCTATCTGGATGCATTATATTATTATAAGCATACTGAGCTTCATGATTCGCATTATGTTTGAATAGGTATCTCCCAATTGCGTCTCCTAATGCAAATATTCCCTTTGCACTAGTCTCAAGATATCTGTCTGTAATTATAAAACCCTTTTTGGTAAGTTTTACACCTGTCTTTTCTAAATCAAGAGTGTCTGAATTTGGAATTCTTCCTGCAGCAATTAGAAGTTGATCTGATAAAAGTTCTATTGATTTGCCATGAGAGTCTTTTACTAGAATGTGAAATATACTACCACCATCATTATCATCGTCGTGGTTGATAGCAGTAGCATCAGAATCAGCGGCATTACCACCACCATCATTATTCCTGTGTTTCTTTGAAACAAACTCTGCTTCACAACCTAAATAGACATTGTACTTTTTGGAAAATATTTCTGTGAATCTTTGTGAGATCTCTTCATCTTCAGATGGTATTAATACATCTCTTCGCTGAACTATGTTAATCTTTGTTCCAAGGGCCCCAAAAAAGTGAGCCAACTCACAAGCTATATAGCCTCCACCTATAATGGTAAGAACTTTAGGTTGTTTTCTAAGCCTTAAAGCTTCATCGCTTGTGATGTAGCCACTTTCTTCAAGACCTCTTATTTTAGGAATCCTAGGTCTAGTACCAGAGGCAATCAATATTTTTTCTGCAGAGATATTTTGATCCTCGCCTATGGTAATTGTCTTTTCTCCAATGAATTTGCATTCCTTAGACAAAAGTTTTGGGTTTTGACTAGCTGCAAATGCATTTTTAATTTCATCTGATTGAGAATCTGTTATGTTATTAACACGATTAACTATTGATTCAAAATCAATTGTAAATCCATCAACTTTTATTCCAAAAAGATGGGCGCTTTTGATAATTTCGGATACATCCGCACTATGTATGAGCAATTTAGAAGGCACACAACCTCGATTGAGACACGTTCCACCTATCTTGTCTTTTTCGATAACTGCAACTTTAAGACCATGCTGGTATACTGCATTTGCCACATCCAAGCCAGAACCGCTTCCAATTACAATAAGATCAAATGTGTTTGTATTAGACACTAAAGTAAATGGGTATGTTCTATAACCTTTATTTATTTCCAGTTTATTTTATGATGTTTTTACTTCTTTGTTGGACGCAAAGTATCAGACAGGACTGTTTGGGCAAAAAATCAGACATTTTATCCTGTTAATGTTGACAAAAGTACAGGAGATATTTTGATAAAATTAGGCGCAGGAATAAGACAGAAGGGCGGTAAAGAAGGGGCTCTTTTTCTGTAGCCTCATTCCGAACCCATTTGAAATGCATTTTTGAAATCTTCTGATATCAACATCTATAAAAAACCCTGTTTTCAGGATTCTGCATCTTTATTTCTTCCTCTCATTCGAATTTTGTAGGGGTGTGGCCATATAACTTCCACGGTGGATCTCTCCTCGTCTTCATCAGTTAGTACAGCTGCGATAGAGCGAAAGATAGTTTACCCTAGGAGCTAGTATTGGGTGGTCTGGCTGTCAACGGAAAGCTAATTATGATTCGCGCGTCTGATGAACCGCTTGAATTGTCTCGGAATTTTTTCCTCTTTGGACATAGATCAGTAGTGGGCTGGCTCGCCGGATCTTCTATTGATGGAGAAGATATGCTCTCTTTTAGTGCATCTTCGGGTGTTGTGTTGTGTTCCGGTATTTATTTTGGGTGATATTTTTTCGTACTTCCCAATAAGTTCTTTAGCTTTTTCCATATTCTATATAATTTTTTCCTGTTTGTTAAGTCAATACCATTCTTTTCTGCATATTGAAATAAATCTAGACAGTTCTTCTTGATTTAATTGATAAATAGTAATATTAATAGAAGTTAGAACAAGATGTGGTAGATAATGGCTAAAATTGCTTTAATAGTTGGATCAGTTAGACGAGATCGTCAAGGTATCAAAGTTGCCCGCTGGATAGAAGAGAAACTGAAGAACCGTAACCATGTTGTATTTTTCATTGATCCACTTGAGCTCAATCTGCCTTTACTTGATAGGATGTATAAAGAGATGGAGAATCCTTCGGAAAAGTTGAGAGACCTCGGGAACAAAATTAAGGATGCAGAAGGCTACCTTTCTGTCACTCCAGAGTACAACCATAGTACATCAGCTGCAATGAAAAATACATTAGATTATTTTTTAGAAGAATATTATTTTAAGCCTTCTGCTATTGTCTCCTATTCCCCAGGCGGTTTTGGTGGCATAAATGCAGCACAGCATCTGCGCCATATATTCGCAGAGCTTGGAGCACCATCGATATCTTCATCATTTCCAATATCAAGGGTACAAGATGTTTTTGATGAATATGGTAAATTAATAGATGAGAGATATGATAAAAGAGTCGAACGATTTCTTGAGGAATTTGAATGGTATATTGAAGCCTTCAAGAATCAAAGATCAAAAGGTACTCCATATTAGATTGAACCTCTATAAGCTGTTGGAATTTAATCAAATAGATATTTTCCGCAAATATATACAGCAGTGATACTTGAGATACAAATATAGCAAATTTACTAGTGTAAACTATAAATTAACTGGTATGATGTAAAGCTAAAATGATGTCAACGAGTGGATCTTCTTATAAATGTGAAGAGTGTGACATGTCATTTAATTCAGAAAGAAAACTTGAAGAGCATTATAAATATGCTAAATATAAAAGGAAGGGTTATTGTTGGCAATGATGATGCTAAAATAAGAAAAGAAATCATGTAATAAGACAAATATCATGTTATAGAATTCTGGTAAAACCGGTTTGCTAGAGTAAGAGGAATTATCTTACTGTTATTCCGTGAGAAGCAGTCAAAAAAATAATAGCTAACGATCGAGGTAAAAATATCATCGATAGGAACGGCAGAAGTATAAGATACTTCTTAGGTATTATTATTAAAATTGCAGCGGTATAAATAAACATACATAGTGTTGACGATAACAGCTATATTTGCTGTCACTGGAAGTTACTGCTAATGACTATTTTACTTCTCTTTTGTAGGAATCTCGCCTTTTTGTATGTGGTCTATCAACTCGTGGCGTTGTCTATCTTCTAGGTTGTCAAACTGCGCTTCACACAGCAATAGTTCCCAATATTAATGGCAATGGAAAAGCGTAGTTTGGAGCATTAGCAGCCAGGTTAGCTTGAGTTCCAATAAAATATTTATGATTTTGGTAATGGAGCGATAAAGACTGTAAGTTCAGGTGATTACAATAATGATGATTGTGAATGGTGATAAAGATTCTGTCGATGTTTATGAAATAATATCTGGTCCTCTTAATGCTTTTACTTCGGCTATTCCCATTGCTCCTCTTTTAATGCCAGATCCTACATTTAAGCCCACAATCTTTTATGTTGAGGGTGGAATATTCAATTTTGCTTTTATACAAATTGTTGAAGGAACTGATGGTAAAAGTTATATGCTAGTAGATATCATAGGGGCAGATGTAATTGTACGTCCTAATTCACATTTGGATCTGATTGCACAATAACGATAAGGATGCTTGATGATAAATTATGGATATTAAATTATTTGAAATCTTTTGCTAATTTATTTTGTCATAGAATATTTTGTTTTATAAATAAATGTCTTTTAGTTATAAGGAAATAATACTACGCACTTTTTCAAGTCTTGCCTCTTTCCGGCAAGCGGCTATTCGTCACCAAAAGGAGTATTATTGATCATGGATATGAAACTAGAAGTTTTGTTCGTACCTGTCTCTGACGTCGATCGGGCCAAGCGCTTCTACGAGAAACTGGGATTTCGCTTGGATATCGACTACGTCGCCAACGAGGGCTTCCGGGGAATACAATTCACTCCTCCCGGTTCGGAGGCGTCGATCATCTTCGGCAAGGGGATCACTTCCGCCCAGCCGGGCTCGATCGATCGCCCGGTCCTGGCGGTGTACGACATCGACGCCGCCCGCGACAACTTGATCGCCCGCGGCGTCGACGTGAGTGACGTTTTCCACTACGCCGGCGGCCCCTTCAACAACGCCGTGGAGAACCCACGCGTCGGCGGGCGCGACCCGCAAGGTCGTTCCTACTACTCATTT
>JAJNBK010000044.1 GCA_021155845.1 Nitrososphaeraceae archaeon | reverse complement strand
GCTGGACTTGGTACTGAAATAGAGCAACACTAAAGACTGGTGTAAGTAATACAAGTATAAAGAACGTCAGTGAAACCCAGACTACTATTTCATTAGATTCCTTTAAATGATCAAGAATTTTCGTATAAATTACCCAAAAAACGATGATTACGAAGAAGCTACTTATGAGTCCGTAAAGATTATCTAAAAAGTTTTCTACTTCATCAGCGTTCAGCTGACCATTTACAGCTGATGGAGGAACAAGATTGTAAGCTAGTAAGGTTAGAGCAACCAGGAGTATGGAGTCGCTCAATGTTTTGAGTCGTTCCGTAGTCATGAAACTTGTCAATATAAGGCTACACACATAATCATCCAGATACTGATAATAACCTTATTGGTTTAGCAAAATCAATATTAAACGAAAATCATCTATGACAGGGCTAACGGTAAATTTGTCCGGTTTAATGTAAGCCAAATGCTCCACTACTAATATGTTCCTTTAAAAAAGAACTATCATAGATTTATTAATATCTCTTTCCGAAAGCTGATGGAGAAGTCAGCTTTTTTTATATGCATATCACTCTCGACAGGAGCGCTCTAATATCTTGGTTGTCTATGAAATCGATAATTTCATCAAAAAAACACTTCTTACTTTTTGATATAATAATAGATCAAATACAAATAACCTAACAATATTCCCCTTGCAATTGCTATTTTGTACTCTGTATTTTCAAAATATTGAGATCTATCTCTTATCTACTAATGTCATATGATTTAGTTGCCAATTTTATATGGGTGCTTTTGTTGTTTCTTGGCGAGAAAGAAAAAAAATATGCAACAACGTTCTTTGCTGTAGTTTTTTTCATCTCCATCATTTTTGTTGCATAAGAGTTCTTAAGAGTGTTCTAGTGCTCTTGGTAATTTTAAAAAACAATGTAAAGATTAACTAGCTGAACTTACCTGAATATAAATTAAAGACATCATCTAGGTAATGTTATGGAGAGTTTCTGATCTTAAGCCGTAGTAGTTAATCACAGTACGTTGTACAAATTGATGATGTTTCTTCATACAACATCATCAAATGCCTGTGGAAACTTATCCTTAATTCTAATAAGAATGCCAGCAATAGCTTCTCTTACCGTTACTATTCCAGTTCTGAATGGAAATGCGCCATGTCCCTCGCTGGTAATAGGATTTAACCATTCATAGAAACTGTATATGTGTGGCTTGCCTTCTGATGCAAGCTTTGAAAGGAGCATGTCGCATTCCTCAACCTGTCCAAATCTACTTCTTGCAAACATTTCCATGCCGGCAACCCATGGCCAGAAAGTATGATTATGATATTCATAGGGTTTCAGATGCCAAGGTGCACTAGCCTTTAGCTCTGCTTCAGTAATTAGAGGCCATTTATCTTTCCAACATCTGTTCTTAATAGCTTCTAGTGTACTTAAAGCTCTTTTTTGAAGCCTGTCATTCAAAGTCCTGATAGGTTCATTCTCCTTTGCTAAACCTTTTGTTCTGCTAAGAATTCTCATACTATTTTTCTCTGTATTCTGCGTAATTGCTATTAAAAAGAGTGATACATCTTCAGTAAGTATTCTATATTGTTGCCCATTGTAACGTGTTTCATGTAAATCTAGATAACAGCCATCTTCGTCTGACCATAACTTTTGATCAACAGCATTTGTAGCCTTGTCTGCTAACTCTGTTATTTTAGAAGCTTCACTATTCTTTCCTATCTTTGATAGCAAAAGTGAAAAGTTCTCTAAAGCCCATATCCAACAGGCTTGACTATAAACTATTTTGCCAGTCCTAATTGCAGTATCCATCCAGTCCTCATTATGTTCTTGCTCCAGCAAACCGTCATTGTCAGTATCACGTTTGCTGAGATACTCAACAGCTTTTAGCATACGAGGAACAACAAACTCTGTAACTTTTATTGGATCTGTTGCTCCAATCTTTCCAAGTAGGGCAGTAACATAGTCTGATGATCGTTCTGAAGCAACTGTTGCTGATTCTGATGAAGAAGAAGAAGAGTATTTGTTATCTAAATTGGTCTCATGTAAAACATACCAATTAGCTAGAATCCAAGATGTTGTACTGAGCATCAAAGCTGTAGAATCAATATCTGGATTTAGACCATAGACTTCAGAAAAACCGGCTTGATATATTGTTGTAGGAAGCGAACCTTCAAATTCCATTTCTTTATTTGAATCTGCCACGGCAGCAGAAAACTTTGTGTTTGGCGACCCTCTGCCATAAATTATTTTTTCTCTATTTGGCGTAATTTGATGAGACCATATCTGATAAATCTGGAGTAGTGTACCATCAGTATTGCCAGACGCAAACCAATCTCCTAGAATATATGATGCGTCTCTACACCATATTGCTTGGTATATACCACCAGGATTACATCCTTGATTTACATGCTCTTCTGTTCTTTTCATAAATGTCGTACCCTTAGATACAAAGGATTTCAAAATATTTTGAGTTGTTTCATTTGTCAAAAGCTCATTCAGTATTACCGTGACAATAAGATCGTAATAAATTTTAGGCTCTGTTAATTTAGTAAGATCTAAAGCTTGGTATATTCTAATATTGATTTGAAGTAAATAATAAGAACACATACAAAGCTATAATTACTCATGGTTTATACACTCATGGTTATACCTATATTTTAATTCTAGAAGTTACATATGTGTGCTTCTAAATCTCGAACATCTCATATTAAAACGATCGCATAGGGATCTATATGGAAATGGATACAGAAAATGCTTCTGATGTTTTAGATCGATTCAGGATAAATAAATAAGAGAATCAGGTAAAAATGATATTTTTTAGATGAAACATTAATTCAGATAGATGGTGGTCAGGATTATTGCTTATGGATCGCATATAAGCCTAACATAGATTTGTGTTTGATGGTGGACATATATGTCTCTCAAGAGAAAGAACTATGTTCATATGTTATCAGTTCTTCAAGAAATTACGAAAGAGATTTGGCAGAAAACTCATATTTACAACAGTGCATAATGATGCTTGTAAGTGGTTAAGATTGAAACATCAAGTTTATTATACACTTATATATATTTTCACTCCTATAGATACCTAAACAATGTTTCAAGTCACTTTCCCATCAGGACGTAAAATTGTACCTGCTTTAGTCGTCGTAGATATGCAGAATGGTTTTGTTAGCAAGGGTGGTTCATATGATAGATTAGGTATGAACACCTCCAATTACAGGGAAATAATACCAAAGCTTAAAGATTTAATCGAATTCTGCAGGAGTAAGGAAATTCCTATCTTTTACACCGAAGCAGTTAAGGAGGCTAGCGGAATTGATGTTCTGACAAAAATCCATAACTTTTTACCAAAATCAAGACAAGAGCGACTGAAGTTTCCGATCTGTATTAGAGGCACATGGGATGGGGTTACGATTGACGAGCTAAAGCCTAAAGAGAATGATCCAGTAGTTATCAAACGAAGAGATTCTGCTTTCCAGGATACAGAACTACGGGTCTGGCTTCAGAGTGAAGGCATTAACTTGCTAGTTTTTACTGGAATTGATACTTCAATTTGTGTAGAGACATCATTAAGAGACGGATTTAACATAGGATATGATGTAGCATTGATATCTGACGCCACGGCATCAGGATATAAAGGGCATTATGAGACCACATTAGAAAGAGTAAGAGACTATTATGGATTGGTAATGAGTATAGAACGATTTAAAAAAGCGATTAATAATGTGGACAAAGTGAGAAAAGGCGAGATAGATTTACGTAATGTACCAGAAAAAACTTTGACTGACTTTCTTGAGGAATTTAACTTACTGGATCCTAGGGCGTTTGCTCTCACTAGCTAAGCGTCGAGTCCTTTAACTTTTTACACCCGATATACACGGGCACTCCAAAGTGTCGATGCGAAAATATGACAGGATCGATCTGTAGCTTTAAACTTCTATTTTTCCAGTAATCAGATATGTTACTGTTAATCGGTAACATAATCCTTAGTGATACTCATTAACATATGTTTATAACTACCTGACTTATAGGTTAACGTTACTGATCACTAGTAAAAGGGTGGTATTGATAGATGCTTTGACAAAAAGTTTGTCAATGTTGACAAGGTCGTATTATGAGCCATGCTAAAAATGACTAAATATAAAACTTAACCTACTTTTGATCTTTTTTGCTGTTTTACTTGTAAAATTTGACTGGTTCTGTATCTCTATCTTTCATAAAAGATGAATGTAAATATGCTTATGTTCATTGTCTTTACAAGATAGTAATAACATGTACAACGTAAAATTTTTCTATCCATGTTCTCTTTTTCTTCTATAGAATTCTATAAAGAATAGTTATTGTAACTTTAAATAGTTAAGACACCACACCATTCCGTGTAATATGAGTTCACAAAAATCTCCGGGATGGAGACGTGCTGCCCAGATAGGTCTGGGAGCCTTAGCTATAATTCTGGCAATAATTGCAATGGTATTTCCTGGTGCTACAGTAGTCTCTATAGTGATAATCCTTGCTATAGCATTGTTAATTGTAGGAATCGAGAAGGTCATAAGCGGAATATTTTTTGTACACAAGTCACGGTTCGCTGCTATTGGACTAGGTATTTTGGTAATTATTTTAGCTATCATTGCTCTTGCCTTCCCTGTGGGAGCGACAACCGTATTAATACTCATCATAGCATTTGCATTAATGTTTGATGGATTTGCAAGGATAATACAGGGATTTGGTGACAAACAAGAAAGAGGATGGATAAGAGGCTTTTACATAGGTGTAGGTGTTCTAGCTGTCATAATATCAGTTATGATACTTGTATCTCCGTTCTTTGGAGCAGCCTTAGCAGGTTTACTCATAGGAATAGCCTTACTGATAATAGGGATACAGGTGATAAGCGCAGGAATAGCTGGCAGGGAAGCTCGACTGAGACCATCCATGACTTGATTTAAAAGGTGATAATTGATAGTGGTGGGGCGCGCAGCTTGACCAAAGAAGCATCAAATCTTAAGGCAATCATTAGCGATTATTTTATAGATATACTGAACCACAGAAAAATTGAGAAGGTAGAATAGCTATGAGGATGCCAATTCTCCTCATAAATGGTCTAACTTTAGTATCATGTTTAACACAAGAGTAGAGACATAGTGAGGCCAAACCTAGTGGAATGGATATTAGCAAATTCTTTCAACCTTTTGGTCTGTGAAAATTAGATCGTCTCAAGCTTATGAGTAAGGAAAGAGGAGGCTCAAATTCATCCCATTTCAAAGATCCAATTAGTAGTGATATTAAGCCTATGTCTAGTCTAATCTTCTTATGGTTCCACCCAAATATGATCATTTCATCATCACATCAATCACATTAGAATAGTTAGGCATATTGCTAGGAATAGCTCTGTTAATAATAGCATTGAATCTGGAAGAAAAGTATCATTAACACGATCTTAGGGAGAGACCTCTCAGTTTTTCTAAATATTTAAGAGCATACTATTCTCTTCCAAATGTTGACTACGTCCTGGTCTTTTTGCCCATATATTCAATAATTCTACTAAGCCTAGATATCTATTATATCATAACTGTATTTCTAACCTATCATCATAATCATATAACTTACTAAAAATCTGACTTTCAGATACAACTCATTATAATTTTTGTATCTTAATCACATTATAAGAGAGGTTGGAATTATTATTATGAAGGGAAAAATTAAAGCTATGTAGGGGTAATAAAAGAAATTATCATTTATGAATCAGAGAGTTATGGACTTTAAGCTCAGGACCTACTTACTTTTTTAGCGTTTGATCATCGATCATTATTCTCAACCAATAACTATAAATCATTATGTTTTCATTGCTTGTTACAATATGAATCTTTCATGGACTAAAAGATTTTTTTCAAAATTACCATCTACAAGAAACAGCTGGGATTATGTCTTGTTTACAATTTATTCTTGTATGTTATTAACTTATTTTCTGGTATTTCCTGCATTGACATCATCAACAACGGTTGACGCACAGCTTTTTTCAGGACAAAGACGAAACGACACTACCACCATTACCACCACCCCCACTAATACTTCTTCGTCTGGCGATGGTTTACTTTCGATCCTCCGAAATCCCAGTATTTTGACTACCAATCTCAGCTCATCGGTAGAGAGAGTAGTTGACGTTGTAGAAGAAAGGATAGACTCAAGATTACAAGGTATTAAAACTAGGCTAGATGAGATCGCTGCTATTGCAATACCTGCTATAGTTGCTGCAATGGCCGGTATCATAGCACTTGCGGCATTGATAATCGCCTTTATAATCTTCTATTGGATTAACGGGTTTAGACAAGGTCGGAGACACAAAAGAAATACCGTTCATTTATCTGAGCATGTCCTCCGAGAATTGAAAGAAAATGGCCAGCTGCTGGACAGCGTACCTTCGTCAAGCAGCAGCAGCAGCAGCAGCAGCAGCAGCGGCGATAATGGTAATAGTAATCTGTCTGTACAAACAGAGGAACTGTCTAATAGTGCTCTAAAAGCTGCTATATCCTCGCCCTTTTTCTGGGATGTGTACTACTCCAATGCTCAGTATACTATGTTCAAACTTGACATGGCTATAGATAGATATAATAGAGTTCTTAGAGGTGCAGCTCAACTCAGAGAATCAGTTATTTTAAACAAGGTAGATGAACAAACTGCCAGTAAGGTGGTAAGAGGATACGATGCTAAAATAGCAGACTATAGGCAGGAAACTATCGATCTGTCTAAGCAGCTGAAGGGTCTAATAGAAGCAAAAGCAACTACTAAAGGTGTTGGTGGTGTATTTAAGGAAGCCTAAATTAGATAAATGATTGAAAGTGAATGCATATACAAGGGATTAAACGTGACAATAAAAAAGGTGACAAAATTATGTGATTTTGGATTCCTCCTTTCACCTTTTACAAAAAAAGCAATAATATTGACAAAAACGAGTAAATCCATGTGTTTGGCTTTAACCTGTCTACTCATAAAATCTTCTTTTATGTATTGGGGTTCTTCTGTAGCGACCCATAGCCAAGCTTGTGAGTACTAACAATCAATTTGTATCTGAGTTTTCATCATCAACTATGAAAACAGTAGTTATTATTCTACTCTTCATTTTGTTTGGGTATAGATATGTTGTTTTGTGGATTGTATTTCCTCATATATCCAATACAATACCACACCAGATGATGGCCGCATAACTCCTATTAACAAATGGTTTTATGTCTTTAGATGGTACTCCTTAGATAGATTTAAACCAAGAAAATAAAATATTAGGTATAACAACGCATATATATCTAATCTAATGACATAAGGCGTAGTTCTTTCTTTCATGTTTAAACATTTACAGATATTTATTAATCCAATCCAGCTTTAGCAGTTACTACTGCTTAGCTTAACAGGACATTAGGAGATTCTTCACATTTGAATATAACGAATATAATGGAGACATGAGATTCACAAACAAATTTAGATTTTATATCTCAAAAATACATAGCAAAAAAATTGAAAGTATTGCTTCTTTTTATCTATGGAGGAATATACATCTAGTTACTTTCCAAATGGACTAACCAAAAGGTATGCTCCTACTGTTTGAGCCCACGCACCACCGGGATCCAAATCGTTCGCTGGCTCAACGGTTATAATTAAATCAGTATACGTGTATGCGTTGACCAAGTGTTCATCATACTTTATGCCAGGAGGTGGTAGAAAATCTGTTGCAATACTCACCTCTGTCGTGCGTCCATTTGTTGAAATATCAACAAGCCCAAAAGGTTGTCCTCCATATCCCAGCACTACTCCGGTTTGTGTTTGTTCTGTTGTGCTAGTAGCTTGTGCATTTTCAAAAGGCAGCGAAATCAGAGCCACTCCTATAACTGATGTTATCAAGACAGCAACAATGCTAAATTTCATGTGTGGATACACTTCCTTGTTATATATAAAGTCTACTAATTATCTAATCAACACATTTATTCTAATGACGTTACCCATTATAGGAAAGCATAATTAAAAGCAGAATATCATCTTTATAAAGACAGCTTTAGTATAGACCAAAAATATTCATCCAGATCGACAGTACTGCAAAATTATTATAAGTTACAAATGAATCCGTTTCTTTTAATTTCCTAGGCCTAATCTAATAACTAAGCCAGGCAAATAGCTGGTTATTGTGCATAATTTGACTCAGGCTACGCCCATTTAAGTAACACATTTATAGTTGGCCAAGTTATATGAAATGAAATTATATGAAAAAGGAAATGAAGCTCATATTAATGGGAGTAGGTTTACTTTCGGCTTTAGCTCTCTTCTTATCTCCTACCACAGGTATCGTTGTATATGCTCAATCTCAATCCGAGAATAGAACTTCAGCATTATCGGGGGAGGCCCAGCAAAAACTCACCGCATTGGCTGATAGAGTTCGTCAAGTTGTTAGTGAGTCTGGTGTGAATATCACGTTACCACAGGATGGAAACCTTACAAGTAGGATAAGTAGTTTGGTAGATTCAGATGCATTTAAGAAATTATCTGATAGATTTACACAAGTATCTCAGGAGCTTGGAATAAACACAACAAACGTTGCTCAGCTTAAACAAGAAGCAGGTTCTAACCTCACAAAACTGGTTCAGAAACTTCAAGATATTAGAGACACTCCTTAGAATAAATTAGAAAATGACTGGCTGACAACTGGATGTACTTAGAGCGACTTTAATCTTCAATCATTACTACTTTTATTATTCTCTCTTTTTTGCAATATCAAACCATCCTATTTACTCTATAAAGTGTTTCAGATTTTATAGTCTGCTGAATATATTTTTCATTTAGCTCTTAATATAGTAGATTATAGTAGATTACATAGGGATTTAATCAATGTTGTTTGTAAAAAAGGAAATAACATAAAAGATCATATCATCAATAATTTTTGAAAGAAAATACTGTATTTCTAAAAATACTGAATTTCAAACGGTCTTTGATGGGTAATCAAAAGAACTTTTTAAGATAGGACATAAAGATCATGACATAACTTATAGGAGATTAAAAGGGTGTAGAAGCACTACTAATAGTAATAGATACATATCCAAAATAATCTTGCTTTTTGAATTAACTTCGTAATTACCAGACGTCTGGTAATAATCAAGCATGTTATCTTGCATCAAGCAACAGAAAATATCATAACATAGAATATTTTATATATAAGGCTGTGATGTTTATTTGAATGGACAATAAGAGAGCACTTTTGTTAATTACTCTTCTTACTATAATATCTGTATCAGCAATGGGAAC
>JAJNBK010000407.1 GCA_021155845.1 Nitrososphaeraceae archaeon | reverse complement strand
CGGGGGCGGCACCAGCTGCATCAAATCTCTTTTCCATAAATGGTTGTGGAGGTTGAATATAATCAAATTCACCAACAGTTATTGATTTAAGTCCAATTACTTTTAATCCAAGCTCTGAAGATGCAATATTAGCTTTCTCTCTTGCATTGGCAATTGCATCCTTAATAAGCATATTTTTAGTGTCTTTTAATTTGTTATTGGATATTCTAAAATCAATGCTGTTTATACTATTGGCTCCTGATGCTACAGCTGTATCAATCCAACTTGATATATTGGCTAAAGTTGAGCTATCAATCTGTATAGAATTGGTTACAGTAAATCCTGTTATATTCAGTATAGTTCCTGATTCTGTATAATTGTAGTTGGGTGATATAGTAAATGAAGAAGTGCTAGTTTCATTTTCTTTTACACCTAAATTCCTTAATGCAGAAATAATCTCATTCATTAATTCAGAATTTGCAGCTAGAGATGCTTTTGCTGTTTTGTTTGTTGTTTCAACCCCTATTGAAATGACTACTCTATCAGGTTTTACTTTTGTAAATGCAGTTCCAGAAACAGATAATGTGCTATTGCTATTCGTAACATTAGCGCTCATATTTTGAATTGGCATGGTCTGAGCTGATGCAGTATCAATTTGTGACACAAAAATAATGACCAATGCTAATGTAGTCAGGAATCCTAAGGTAGTCATAATAATTATAGAAGAAGAAAAAGTTGTTGACAAAATAGATAAAGGTGCTCTTATTGTAGTTTTAAAATTTGGCTCCAGCATTGATGTCATATAGATTTGTCTAATCATTTTAGCATATATTGCGAGGTACTCTTGCTTGGCTTGCTCTTGTTCTATCTTTTGGTATAGAAGAACAGTCCTTTTCCTCCAGTTCTTGTCTTGCTTCCTCCTTAGTCTTCCGTACCTGTCTTCATATTCTACGTGATCTAGCAGTTGAAGATTTTGACTTTGGCGTATGGAAACAGCAGCAGCTGATCGATCGATGCGTAGTGCCATAGGACAATGCTATGTATGGAGTATGGATTACAATATATCTGTTAATAGAGAGAACACGACTTCAATCCCAAGAGAGAGAACTAGCAATGCCTCATTAGTCAAAAGAATAAAGATATTAGTGCATGATTTGAGAGTTTATGGAAACTTAAACACAATTCTTAGAAAGTATTACAAATGATGACACTGAAGATACTTTGCAGCTCGCTACAGGAAAATGTTACACCATTACTTGTGGTGGTAAAACGAGAAGATCCACTAAAGAGAGTCACATAAAACAATAATACTGAATATTTTTGTTGATGTCAAATTTCTAAATTCCTCCATATCCAATTTTTAGAATCTTACAAAATATCAGTATTGTATTTTAGTACGGCATTCAGCTGGTTTTACTCCATCATATTCACTCTCAACAATTTCATGAATTCCTTCACGCATAAACTCATTTGAATTTAATGATATTTGCTTTCCCTCTTCTGGTGTTATGTATGTGTTTGGCTGTAATCCAATACTACCTGCTACTGTTCTGCTTAACGGCTTAACATCCATTAACGTTAAATCATTTACAACTCTTTGGAATTCAGATTTTGATATTGTTGCCTTTACTATTCGTTTATCAACATTACTATTATCGCTTATCGGTGTGTCTGATATTATGTTAATAATATTATACTTGTCTATAAAGTCTGAAATCCCAGCTTGAGTTCCGCTAAAGGTAACAGGTAGTAGTGCTACTGCTTGTTCTTCTTCTTCTTTTTCTGAGTTAATTGCATCAAGTTGTAATCTTAAAATCTCTATCTCATTCTCAGCTGCGAGGCTTTGATACTTAACATTTGCTGAATCAAGCAATTCATAACACTTACCACCAATGTTGACATTTACATGCTTTTCAGGATAAAAGTTGTAAGCCATAAGTCCACTCACCATACCTCCAATTATAACAACAACAATAGCAGGTATTGCGAATTTATAGTAGTCTATCATTAATTTATGACGTCTTTCTACTTCTTTGTTATTTCCAGCAAGTACCATCGAGATTTCTTGACGTAAACCATTTTTTGCATATTCTATAAATCTATCTGACTCTTGGTTTTGTGGATAGTAAGATGATAATGTATTTTCTAGATTCTTCATGAATTCTACTACTTTATTACGATATTCTTCTTTGGAAGGCTTCTTATTGTTTGTCACTTTAAACCAGCTGGTTGTACACGGGGCAGCGAACGTCCTAGCAAGTTCCTCAATTACACGGTCTATTTCAAAATAGTCCATTTTCATATTATATTATAGGTAATAGTAACTCATATTCTGGGCGGAAACAAATTAAGCCCCAAATTGCCGGATCGGAAAACTTATTCTTCTTTTTGTATTTAAAAATCATATAGATAATAAAGCCAGGTATAGTAACAATTTCCGATTTGGAAATAAATAATAATCTCGTTTTTGAATTATATATCTATCTTGCTTGATGAGATTGATAAGCTTATTCTTTCTTATCTAGGCAAGAATGCACGTATATCCTCGGCCGAAATTGCTAATAACCTACAAGATATTGGATATGAAATAACAGAAAGAGCAATAAGATACAGACTTGGCAGATTAGAAAAAAACAATATAATACTTGGTTATTCGGCTATTCTCAATCCTGGTCTCATCATTTCAGAAAAAGTAAACCGTACAATTATACTTAGGTTTAAATTTTCTAAAGATATCCAGGTTCTGATCGACCGACTAAAAAACTATGTTGAAGAGGCACCATTCTGTGTTTATTCTGCTAGACTAATTGGTGGAGATTTTGATTGGATATGTCATTTTGTATTTGATTCAATCGAACAATATGAATTAGAAAGTAATAACTTTTTGAACAGGTTTTTAGAATTAATAGCAGATTATCGTTCATATGAGTCAAAGCCTGTAAAAGCATCTCCCTATGTAGTCTTTGACGAATATGGGCTAAAGGAGCAGAAATTCTATGTGTACAAGATTCTGAATTCTCTGAAAAAATACGATAATCTAAATGATAAACTTCAGATTATTGTCGAAAGTCTAGTAAAATATTTTAATGCAAAATTGGCCCGAGTCTGGTTAGTTGACAAAGGAAGACAAAATCTAATTCTAAAATACAGTGCTGGTAAGTACAAAAATATTAATGGTGAATTTTCGCGGATATCCATAGATGAACTTAAGATAGGCCCAATAGTTAAGACCAAGAAACCTGCAATTACAAATGATGTAGTAAACGATCCTAGGATAAAATATCCCGAGTGGGCAAAAAAAGAGAATTTGAAATCTTTTGCAGGCTATCCATTTCTTGGAATGTTTAGTGAAAAGAGACTTCGTCCAGCCGACTTTGAGATACTTGGGATATTTTGCGATCATCTTTCCAAAGAACTTGCAGGACTTTTTGACGCTCTAGACTTCTTATCTATAAAATGATAATCAAATAAGAGAATTTCTTATTATTTGTTAATTAATCGATCGGTAGACTAAATGTAAACGTGGCACCTTTTCCATCTGAGTTATTTTCTGCCCATATCTTTCCACCATGGGCCTCAATAATGCTTTTTGAAATATACAACCCTAATCCAGTACCTTTATCAGATTTTGTAGCAAACTTTGTACATAGTCTTGGCAAAATCTCAGGATCTATTCCTGCTCCACTATCTTTCACACTCACTATAACGTGTCTAGAGCTACTACTACCATAATCTCTTTCTTCTTCTTTTTCTTCTTTATTCCCACCCTTTTTTTGTGTCATTCTTACAGATACCAATATAGTTCCCTCTTTGGTGAATTTTATAGCATTATTTAATAGATTTGCAATAACTTGGTATATTCTTCCCTTATCTGCATCTACGAATATAGCCTCCCTTGGTTCTGTAAATAATATTTTTAATTTATTAGGATCGGAGATTTGCTTTTCGACATCTTTTATAACATTTAATATTTTTTTGTTTATATCAAATTTTTCTTTGTTTAGCTTTAATGATTGACTTTCAATTTTAGTAACATCAAGTATATCTTCTGTAAGTCGCTGTAGTCTTTTTGCATTTCTTGTGATAATATCTAAGAATTGGATCAATTCCCTATCTTCCACTTTTAGCTTAGAACGAACTAGTTCAGACAAGCCAAGTATTGGTTGAATAGGGGTTCGTAACTCATGGGCCGCTATATTGATAAATTCATCTTTCATTTTTTGTACCTCTTTTAGTCTTTCATATTCTCTTAGTTTTTCATATTGAATACGCTCATTCCAAAGTAGTTCAAAAAATACCATAGAGGAATCTACACCAACTTTGCTGTTTGAGTATACAACAAATCCAATAGCTTCTGAAAACTCTTCAGATCGTGGTTCTTTAAGCTCAAATCTCATAAACTTTGATCT
>JAJNBK010000406.1 GCA_021155845.1 Nitrososphaeraceae archaeon | reverse complement strand
ATACATCGATGTTATTATAAGAAATGCAAAAAGATTGGAACGACTTGCAGAAAACATACTAGATGTTACAAAAATAGAAAGCCAGTCATTAAAACTAAATAAGGAAAGGTTCAATCTAAATGATGTAATAACAAATACTATTGATGATATAATACTAAACAGAGTATTTAAGAATAAAAAGAATAATGATGATGATGGTGATAATATAAAATTAGAGTATAGGCCCAAAAATATTTTTGTAGAAGCAGACAGAGTCAGGATGACACAGGTCATGTCCAATCTACTACATAACTCTATAAAATTTAAGGAGGATCTATCTCTATCAATACAGAAAAGGAAGACAATCACATTCTTGTTAGTGTTAAAGATACAGGTACTGGTATAGACCCTGAAATATTACCACAACTATTCTCAAAATTTGTTACAAAATCTTTTCAAGGTACTGGCTTGGGCTTGTTTATCTCTAAAGGTATAATAGAAGCCCATGGTGGCAAAATATGGGCTGTAAGTAATAATAATATTATCGCTGATGGAGAAAAAGGAGCTACCTTTTACTTTACTCTGCCAGTTAGTGATCAACAACAACAACTAAATGTAAAGGTGGCCGATCATCAATAATAAATAAGAGAATCCTGGTGGTAGACGATGAACCTGACGTTATTTTTACGCTAAAGATAGTTTTAGAAGAAAATGGATTCAAAGTCGATTCATTTACCGATCCTATGGTGGCTTTGGATAATTTTAGAGGAGAAGCTGGTCAGTATGACATAATACTTCTTGATATTAAAATGCCAAATATGAATGGCTATGAGTTATATAAACAAATAAAAAAGATAGATGATAAAGTCAAGGTCTGTTTTCTGACAGCAGGTGAAATGTATTATGGAGTATATACAGATATATCTAACAGATTGGATGGAATATACTTTATTCAAAAGCCAGTTGAAAATAAAGAATTGATAGCTCGATTAAACAAGCTAGTAATGTTAGATATACAAGCAAATAAAACTACATAAAAAAAGTACCAAATAACAACTATATTTTGATAGATTTATTGTACCGTCTTCATATCATTATTATAGTTGCTAACCTTCATTCTCAAAAATGAGAATCAACAGATTATTTAAATGATGTAAGAAAGAATATCTGAAAACTTGTCTACTACTCTTATGTTTGCTTCAGTTTTCTTTCAAATAATAGTAGTCATGGTAGTTTTATCATCAACCAGTATAGAGAGGGGAGGAATTGCTACTGAAAATCATTCTGTATATGAAGAGAATAAAATGATATCAAAACAATTTAACAACATACATTCAGCTCTTAAGAAGAGAAAAAATAATAAGAAAATTAGTGTTATCAACTGTTATCTCAAATGGGATGATCACGCTGAGGAGAAAAGTTACTTAGAGAAGATGCATAATGAAATAATTAAGACTCCAGTTGACGAGACCTTGAAGAGTTTGCATAATAAATTCGGATATCTAGGGTATCTAAGAGAGGAAGTATACGATGGTCAATCCTATGTAATGAAGTATTTATTCTCTGAAGCATGGTCAGAAGAAGGTAGCAACAACAGCAACAGCAACACTAACAACAACAACAACAACAGCAGCAACAACAAAAATACTTAAAGCCAGACTGCCAAAGGCTATTAAAATTACATTGCAAACAGAGAAACTGGAATATAATAAAAAAAATAAAAATAAAACAACAAGACTAGAACGGCAACGACAGCAACAACAAAAGAAAAAAGAAGAAGAAGAAGAAGACCATAGCCCAAGAGTAAAATCGTTGAAAGATTTCATGCAATTGTTTGAACAAAAAGAGAAAGAGGGTAAGAAGCCGAGAATTTATGTGTCTTACTAGTAATAATAATAGCAGTAGATAAGAAGAATCATTTCTATACTTTTTGGTAATAGGACTAGAAGAAAAATGATATCAATTCTAAGAGTACTTGTCTTTCATCCTACTATTAATAAACTCATAATGCAAGTAAAAATACGGTACAACCAACATCAATTCTTTTTACTGACACTCTTTGAGGATGCAAACAACTATAAAACTAGCATTTAATTTAATCATAGCAGCAATTCTTTTAGTAACAATAAGTTCAATAGCAGTAGTAGACAAGCACAAGAGGATACATTCAAAGTTAACGTTTATCTTGATAATGTAAGTTATAAAACTGGTTATGTAGATGCATGGGTTACTATTGATTCCACAGGCACATCTTAACCAACAGGTATATTTGACCCAATGCAATATAGGTCAGCAGGACCTTTCGAATTTATGCATCTGAAATTCGAGTAGGTGAAACATTTTCCGCTTGTGTACCCGAATATCTATAGGAGAAATAAACTGTGTAAGTGTCAGGAATTCACCAGCAAAAAAGCCTGAAGTAATTTATTTAACGGTACCAGGTTAATATTATTATTCATTATCCCATCAGTCCCCACAGCGACAAGGTGACATTAATTAGGAGGACTTGTGCAATCAATATCGTATATTATATTGGTCTGGAGCACAACTGTGGTGATCTTGCTGATGGAACAAATCTCATTCCTAAAGGAGAGCACATTTTGTGATGTCTTACTGCAAAAGGTTTGTTAGGACTGATCAATATAGAATTACTACTTGGGGCACAATCGTATACATTCCTAGTTGGATGTTAGGAAGTAGTAATATACCCCTACATAGCTACCCTATATCTGTATGTATAATCTTCATTATTGTTAGCTATATTAATATAAATTCCTAATTGAAAAGAAAGAAAAAAAGAGAGAAAATGATTTGCTATAAATTGAAGTCTGAAGGAATCATTATACATCTATGAAAATTTCTGAACTATGTAAAATGATTGAAGATTCAATTCATTCTGGAAAGTATCCACTTGAAGATAATCAAAGACATCTGGCAAGCCTTGTACAAGTCATAAACAGATCCCCTTCAGCCGATGATTTAAAAAGTAACGATATTAAAATTGAAGTAAGAATTCATGATCTATATGTGTTGAGTAATTATGTTCAAAATATACAACATTTGCCAGGTGTAATTGAAATGGATGTATTGGACTTTTTTAAAATGTTATGTAGGCGT
>JAJNBK010000043.1 GCA_021155845.1 Nitrososphaeraceae archaeon | reverse complement strand
AGTATAATATATGATAACTTGTACAGATAGCTGTCTGTTTGGATACTGATGATCATATAGACTATTACACAATTCTAGGAGTATCTCAATATGCTAAATATCGCGAGATTAGAAAAGCCTATAGACGATTAGCTTTGAAATATCATCCTGATAGGAATAGTTCACCTTTTGCTGAAGATGTTATAAAAACTATAAATGCTGCTTTTGAGATTCTTTCAGATAAAGATAAAAGAAGACAATACGACAGGGTGACAATTTTTGACAATATAGCACGCAATAAGGAAAAGATTCAAACTCATGTTGATGTTAAATCAGAAAAAACAAATACTACTACTACAACAAATGATATATTGATAAATCCAAAAGCAAGGGTCGAGTCAGAAACTGGTGATGATTTTGAAACAATAGTTGCTGCAGCTCAGACATGTCCTACTAAAGCAATTATAATTATAGATAGATATACTGGTGAACAAATTTATCCCTAGTTCAATAATTGGGCTGCTAATGCAATTAATGCAAAGGGCGAATCATTTTCGGCCGAACCATTATTTATGGATTTGTTACTAATTTCTTCACAACATAAAATTATTGACTAGTTAAGAGAAATAGTTTCAAAGCAGGAATCACTTGATAATAAAAATTAGGTAAGGAGTCCAAAGAAGAGGACTTAGGCAGAGAAATAAACATGATTACATGACAAAGAATGAAGACTTGGTTATATGACGATTATTAGTAATAAGGGAGATTGCATAACAATTTATCTTCGTTGAGTTCTCTATTGGCTAATTAATTGGAGGCTTTTTTTTGCAAGCATATCGTTGGATATGCTTTAAACAAGTAATTAAATAATAGCTATAATAGTAGGATTATTCTTAGCAGGATTAACATATCTTCAATATCATCATCATCATCATCATCAGACAGCCGCCGTAAACTGAAATAAACTCCAACAAGTATTGTCAAAAGGATAGTAACAACATTTGCGAATATACTTACATGATGTTTGCTATTGGGAAGAATATTGATCAAGCAGCAGCATCTCTAACAATGACAAGCTGTGTTCTTCCGCTAACGGCTATGATATGTCCTCCTGATTTACAATTGGATCTATGAAAGGGTAACAGCAGTGAGCGATAGGAAATAAACAAATCTTTTACATATAAACGGAGAGGAACATTTTTACTATATCATGCAAACACAGCAAAATTTATTCACTGTCATTATAGGCATGTTTTTCAAGTCTTTTTTCTATCTCTAATTATCTTTGACTAAAATGTTGTATAGTGAAGAATATGTGTGCATCTACCGTCAAATCTGACATCACTACCCACCACTACTGTCATCTATGTCAGTTGTAGAAGTATCTTCATTGAAGAAAGAAAGATGATCTAATCCATAGAATTAACTATTCGAATATATAAGACCAACTGGAACAAAATAGGCTTAATGATCAGGACCTACTTTCATATTTGTATTTCTCAAAAGACTTCAGCAAAAGCGCTTCTGATGATAGTTTCCGTTCTTCATCATTATTTGATGTTATCTTATTAATATATAATCATCATATGATGAGCCATTAAGAATCAGTCCTGTACTGTTAAATCAAACTGAAAAAGATTTTCATTGTGAAATTACTTGCAAAGATGTGTTTTGAAACTACCACATTTAGTTCTAGCTTAGCAATTCGTTGCACTGTAGATGATGTTGTGGAAGCGCAGAAATGCAAAGACGCGGACGAGCATGATCCAAAGAAGATGTTAGGCCAAGTCATAGCCAAGAGTAGTAGTAATGAACATGTATCAATGAAGATAAGCATGGAGAAGAATAGGAAGAAGAATAGCCAACTAAAATCCAAAAAAATTATGGTTGATTATATATTTTCTCTTCAGGTATTATTTCCCTTAGATAGTCTGATCTGAATGTAACTATAGGTCCTCCATTTATTATGATATAATCTTTAGCTTTACCACAATTAGCACTATAAAATATATTATCAGGAGTATCAGCATACCATCCACCGTCATCTACAAGATCTGTTACTTTCACCCAGTAGTTGGTGTTTTTATTATCTAGATATGATTCCATTTTTACTGCAGTATCATTGTTTATGTTATACATCACCACTTTCCATCCAATCCATCTTCCTAGGATTGAATCAGTAACTTTGGCTTTGGCCCGTTCATCTGTATAGCCACCGTGCTGCCATATCTCTTTTTTCCAACCTACAGAACCATCAACGTGTAATCCACCATGTAAGGCTGTACCTTCACATGGAACACCGGCATTTTGTCTACCACCTCTTGCAGACCAGTCAAGAGCAGTAGTGTTATTAGGAGATGATATTGATACTACTTTCGCATAGCCTGTGATCTCAATATTCTTCCATGGTTCAGCACCTGGAGGTGTTATTACGTTCATTCTAACCATTGGTACATCAATACGCCACGAACCATCTGTTTGCTTAGTTATATTGTAGTTGTCCGTGATAGAAAATATTCCATCACTCTTAGGATTGATCGTATCGATATACCACTCCCTTCCACCCTCGCTAGTAGGATACATTTTCTTTATTCCAAATTTATCTGTTGTATTATTATTATCATAATCATCAATATAGGACTGAAGATTTCCCTCGCTAACAGCTGCACTTTGGGTTTCTCCATATGTGGCAACACCAAAACAATTAGTTACTAAAATGGCTAAAATTAAAGCTGATACAAATGGAGCAATAATCATTATATTTGAATGATGGAAGATTTAATGCTAGTTTAAGTCTTATGCTTATTGTACGAATATATTTAAATTTATAAATCTTTTAGGAATGTAAAGCATGCTTGTTCAGTTAAAAAATACTATAAAAATCTGCCTATAAAACTTATCGTTATGAGTAAGGATGGTTAATCTTAAAGTCAAGTTATTAATGGCAGATGATCATGTCTATTATCGTCAATGCGTAAATCGAAATAAGTCATCGTCTTTTGTATGGTTTGTAACTGTAAATTCCTTTGTAGATGCTCTGTTCCCATGCTATGCAAATGATATATATATGTATATATATATATACACATACATATATATTATCTTTCAATAAGAGTATATGTGTATACTCTATAGAGATTTCTGTCAAATTTCTGTCAAGTATAATTTAAAAAATATAGAATTTTTAGATACACATTAATCAGTGCTATTGCATTGATATCGTTTCTAATGGGAGCTGTTATTGCAGTATGAAATTCAGCTTATAGCCGTCAAGAAGAAATGACACTTATGAAGTTATTGAAAGGAGAATCACGAATAGAGAATATAATGGGGATTCAGACACAGAAAGAAATTGACAGACCTATAGAGCATACATTCTTTTAGAAGAGTCAACTCAGGAGGCAAAGTATAACGAAAAGATTGCTGACTCGTCTCAATGATTTAATATAGGCATAAGTAGCAGGAACATTTCCTTTGGACGTCAAAGAGTTTCCTTAATATAAAATATTTGGTGATAAGAATTTGGAAAGACATGGTCATATAAAAATGACAAAGAGATAATGATAATGAAAGAGCTAAATAAATAGGAACATTACTCCTGTGATATTTAAGAAATTCAAAATCAATAGAGAGCAGATACTCTTAACGAATGGGTGGAAGCTACTCTTGTAACTTCAAATAAGGATGCTTCATAAAGAAAGAGAAAAAAAAAGGTTGGTTCAAAAAGTGATGTTAAATAATAATAATCTAACAATTGTGTCTACATTAAAATAGCTAATACAAATTGAATTCAAAGATATAATCAAATCATATCAAGATCCAACTCTTTTCATCTTTGAACCGCATCTAGGGCAAGCTGCATCGTTATGTTTTGTTCCACAAGCCATACAATAATAGTTTAAAGACTGATTAGTATTATTGCTACTTCCAAACATTCTTGCTCTGCTGTTAATTTTTTTTACTACTTTTTTTCTTATGTAAAAGATCATAATAAAAAAAGATACTATGGCGATTGGTATAGAAAAAGGAAAGGGTATATATGATAAAATAGCAAAGACGATACCAAATGAGATACCAATCCATAACAAGTGCTGTGAAAGATATTCTTGATCATGCATTGTAAGTATTGTCTGTTGTCAAATATAAAAGGAGAACAAGAGAATTACAATATAGAGATATATGCATATTACTTATCTGAAGTTTGGTGCCAAATATTATCACTGTGTCTATAGGTATCATCCCATTTCTATTGTTACTGTTAATGATTATGATATTCTCTCTGCTTGTCTATTCTTAGAGGGTAAATGTTCTATGCTGGTATCTTTTTCCAAATTTATTAATCCCATTTGATACTTCTACTGCCAACTTCTTTGTTAGAAGATGTATTAGTGCTTGAATAGGACTGCTACATTTAATTTTCATTATATTGGAATAGAAAAAGCAGCAGTCTTCCCCAGAACGTATGTGTTCTTGACCTATTACGTCTAAACTCTTTAATATAAAAGAAGTATAGCCGCTTCCTGAACGGGAAAAGGTACTTCTAATCCAATTTCTTTAAGCGATTTAATTATTTTGTATGTTCTAATTGTTCATATGTTGCTATTGCTATCGTCATGGTTTTATCTTTATACTCTTGGCATTGGAAGTTCAGCCTGTTAATATGGATGCATATCTAGAACTATGTGGCAAAGACTTTCAAAAAAGACATCAAATTTATAAAAATGAAATGATGAAACTGAAATTATAGATTGTAATTATCGTTGTAGTCGAGTATTGACTTAGGTTAATAGAAATAGGTTGATGCGACTGCTGATGTGTTCAACTATCTATTCAACCTTTCGTCTTTGATTGTCTGACTAATACTACTTCTTGATTCTTTAGCAATTATTATTGCTGTTATTATTATATATGCAACCTGAAATACTTCAATTGCAACAGCCATTTCACTAATAGGTCCTCCTCTACCTGTAATAGGATTTCCAGGTATTCTTGTCATTACCCACATTATTATCAATATTATAGTACCTGCTATTCCAATATAATACCAAGTTCTTCCCCATCGCTTTAGCATAGGTATGACCCAAAATATTTGGGCTATTCCAGAAATGAGAAAAAATACTCCAGAATTTAGGTTTCTTCCAATTATATCTGGTACCAATGAAAGGTGCAATATTCCAGCTATTGCAGTAGTTGCAGCTGCCGCATAGTACAATATTCTATTTGTCATGGTTTTTTACAACATCTATGTATACTTTCCTAAGAATGTCAGGGTCTTTTTCCATGCATCAGCTGTCTCTTCTGGAGCATAATTGTCACCAGAAGGATTTGCAAATGCATGTCCTACGCCTGGATAGATGTAAATTTCATTTATTATACCAATTTCATTTAAAGCCTGTTCAAATTGCATTACTGAGTCAACAGGTATTGATTGGTCCTGATCACCAAATATGCCAAGGACAGGCCACTTAATCTTAGAAAGTGTCTGTGTGTCATTTACTAAATTACCATAATATATTACGGTAGCAGCCAGTGGATGTTCTTCACTATTTAATGCCAATTGTAATGATTGAGCTCCGCCAAAGCACCATCCTAAAGAGGCTATCCTAGAACCATTAACATTTTCAAGCGAAGTTAGATATCTTACTGCAGACTTCATGTTTTCAATAGCAATACCAGGATTGTTTCTTACAGCAGACGATAACTCCCTAGCACGATTGGGATCTGTGGTTACTTCTCCTTCAAATAAATCAACTGCTAATACTACATAGCCCTGTCTAGATAATAGATCTGCAGTATCCTTGATATTATCATTTAGTCCCCTATTCTCGTGAATCATAATTACTGCAGGAAGTTTTTGAGTATTGTTATTTGGATTAGGAACAGGATATACAAGATATCCTGAAGCATTGTCGTAATAGTTCACCGTCGTATTTTGTATTGTTTGTATATTGGAACTACTGTTAAAATTGTTGCTAGCACTTGAAATCGTCATTATTGTTGGTATTGACGTTTTTGTTGTTCCATGTTGTGCTTGTGCTAACTCTAAGGGCTCTAAGAGTATAAAAACAGGTGTTAGCACAACGACTAGAATCAATACTAACTGTAATTGCTTCATTAATCGTTATTCATTGTGGTATAATGGTTTTTAATAGTTATAGTGATTTCTTATCAAAACCACAGTACAAATAATGGTATTGCAATAGCTTTATAGACTACTGATTCTGATACATTTTACTAATGCTATCTTTCTCTTCTATAGTTTGTTCTATAATTTGTACGACATTACTATCAGCAGATACTACTACCGGTGGTACAAAATAAAGTAATCATTATGATACAGTATCAAAAGGATACATATTAAATTTGGAAGTTATCTGATGATTTCTTGTACGTATGTTATTTATTCCGGATGTTATTTACTTCCTATCGGACCTATTTGTTTAGCTAATTGTACAATTACTTGATACACATGAGTTTCATTGGTAGCCGTATTTGCAGTTGCTACTTGCTGCTCTGCAATCTGATGATATTTTGGCGGCTGAGACTAACCTCATAAAGGAATTTACCCCAGTGACTTCCGTCCCTCTAGAGTTATATCATTATAATTCAACTGGAATTTAGGAGATTCCGAAGGATAATTCGAATTATAATTGGGACAAGATATCTTCAGAATACCTGTTATCTGCTGCTAGGTTTGGATTTGTTATTATCCAAGGCAAAAAACAAGATCTACCTGAAACTAATGATACATTATAAACATAGTAGAAATTTGGACGGGCTAAATATATTTCTCTATTCCAACTATCTTTTGGAGTTGCCATATTTTTCATAATGAACTAGTTCGTCAAGTGGCAGACGATTCTTTCTCTTACCTGTCAACTTCCTTGCTGGATATCCAAAGCCTACTATGATTGTGGGACTCAGCTCTTTTGGGATTACAAAGTCATTTCGAAGTTTTCCTTCCTTTAGTCCTGTAAACAGCCCGCTTGTACTATCCTCTGCCAGCTTCTTGAGATTGTCTTTGTTCTCCACTAGGATAAATCGCCAGTGTTGAGTGTTGAGACCAGTGCCTGTTAGTCTAGCAGCCTCAAGTACCTTTAGTCTTATATCCGACGGAATATCCTGTGGACTATATTCTCTTACTTCAAGCTTTGTTGCTATACTTTCAAAAGTATCCATGTCATTCTCCTCTATTACCAACCTTGCTACGTGCTACATATCTTAAAGCTTTCATAGATCTAATGCCGCTCAAGTCAGTCGATTATCCTGTGACGCCTTGACAAAAAAACCTATACCATTCTTCAGTAGAGTGCCAAAATGATTTTCTTTATGTGTATATTGTCAATGGTTACGAGTAAGCTTTTTACTCCTTCCTTCCTTCCAGGCCTGCAGCTCGGGTTTCATTTAGTGTTAAGCTATGAGAAGAGTCAGTTTATGCATTTTCACTTATGGTTTCTATTCTCTGAATGTTTGTTCAGCCAAATAAACTACAAATGTTACACCTCTATTACCTTCTAACCTCGGAATCACAATATCATTACAAGGGTTATGATTGTAGGTTAGAATGTATCGGAGCTTGGTTCAGTATTGTAATAGTTGCGACTAATTCAAAACTATGATTTCTTGTCTATTATTACTAGATTCGATTAGAATACAAAATTTACAAGAAATACAAAGATACAGTCGGAAGGGTTCAGAGGAATTTGAACCTTGCTGGTAGATGGGTTCAGTATACTTTAACTACCTCCACTAAAAGAAGGTAAATTCATCAAATACATAAATCAATTCAAACACTAAAATAAAATATATTGATATTTGAACTATTGGGATTTGATTACAATCATTTCTTAATTAAAACAATCATTAGAGCATAGTTATCTATGGAATATCTTTGATTGCTTTAGGATGCAAGAGATAAGAAATTTTGAATCGTGCTATTATAACATTGAAAGTGCGTATATTATGATCATCGCCTTAATGTGTTCTCGAAAATACGCCAATAGAAGAGTCTAAAATATTTTAAATAAATAAGGTCTATATTTGTGTAAATGGATTAGATTGTTGTATATATATGAAGAAGGAGTTTATTGTCTCAAAAATTGAGACTTCTCAGGATTCCCCGAAAATCCTTTTGGAGTAGCGGCCATACCTATTACTTCATTAGACGATTTGAAGAATTTACCAAAGAAAATATCTGATGCAATAGAAGGCGCATTTCGTGGCGATAGGAACAATATAACATCAGGATCTACCACCTTTAAAATGACTACAAGAGAGTATGAAGACCTTGATATAAAAACAGGAGATAAAATTACTCTAGAGATTACGATATCTAATAATGATATAAGAGCATAAGCTGCAGGTTTATTAGCACCAGCTCTACTCTGCGGTGTATTGACTAATCTATATGCCTTTATTGGTCTGCGACTTATATTTGAACTCATTCTATAATACTTCGAAAAAAATTTGGTTAAATCTTTATCAAGAGTAGTATTAGTAGTAATATGCCTGCTGCTACCGAATGGTTAATCTCTTTTTAATGGATATATTCATTTCTCAATTTTTCGTACAAATCATCTTCAACTATCCAAGGAAAATCGCCGATTCCCACAACTTTGATGTTTCCATCGGTAACTGTGGGATGCATAGTTTTGTCTTGATTGTATATCTATGCATGAAATCTTTTTGCTCAGATGGAAGTGAATGTTGGCCCTGTAAATCTGATCAACGAGTTCACTGTATACTTCCTTGATCGTTTTCTTGCGCTGCGGCGTCTGATAGTTGACTATTCATTTATTTATTTAGTTGACTTCTAGTTGACGCCGGTTAATTCTTTATGTGAATAATAACTCCAAATGTTTCTATTGCGACAGGCCGATTATGTTCGATGACCAAATTGTAAATCAACAAGGCAAAAGAATACACACCGCTAAATCCTGAAAATCACATGTACCATAGGTGTGGCCCAGTTAGGAGTAGTAGTCTACTGCCAACTTTCTTTGGGAAGTAGGTAAGGCGATTTATTATTATTATTAGATAGCAACGTATTTCTTATTAGTTGTAAGAAGGACTAGTCTTACTCTTCATCCTCTTCATCCTCTTCATCCTCTTCTGGTGGTGTTTCTTCTATTATTGGAGGAGGAGTAGTAGTATCAGGAGCTCCTGATGCTCCTAACACTATTCTATAGAGATTTCCATCACCTGTTTCTCTATCATGTGTCAGAACATATAGAAATCCATCTGGACCTGTCTCTATGTCG
>JAJNBK010000405.1 GCA_021155845.1 Nitrososphaeraceae archaeon | reverse complement strand
CATGTCACGATCGACAGAAGAAGGCTTCCCACCATACATTTCTGTTACTGCGCCACTAGGTTTGAATGTATCATCAATATCTGGCAGAAAATCAGAGTCTTTTTTTCCTCCTTTTTCCTTGTCTTCTAGGTAAAGTATCAGCCGTGGTACATTTTCTTTTCTATCAGGTTGGTTTACCTGTTCTCCTAACCACAGAGCAAATTTCTTTAAAGTCATCTCTGGGGTAGAAAATGTAAGTGAATGAGTAGACATATATTCTTCAGTCGCAGCTCTGCCATTGAAGATCTTCATCAATACCGAGTACTACTGTGTGGCTATTAATTATTGCGAATTACCACATTTACTGCAGAATTTTGCCTGTTTAGGAATTAAATGTCCGCATACAATGCAGTTTTTAGTTGTTAATGTTGTTTCATCAACGCTCGTTTTACTTGGGTGTTCAATCACAATATCTACAGGTTTGAATGTAGGTTCCCTCTCCTGCTCAGCCGACTGCGGTGAAGGCATAGTATATCCTCTCCCTTCATTGCTTTCAGTTCCTCCAACAAATCCACTTATTCCAAAATCTGCTTGCGGAGTGGAAGAAGAAGAGGAAGCCAGTCCGCCAGTAGGATTTTTCAATGATGAACCTTTTTCCATTGTAGACTTTATTTCTAAAATTACTCGAATAGCAACACTAAATATTCACCAATTTTAGAAAAGTATTCTTTTTCATTGACCTTTCCTTGCTTGTACAGCTGTGTTGAATCGATAAATGATTCATATCGATCTTGAGTATCGTTAATAAGCTGCTTCAGTTTCTCGGTGAGTGCACCAAGGGTATCTACACCAGAGGACATTATTAAAAAATTGCACCTGCAGGCTTAATAAAAGTTTGAATGGCCATCTAAAGATGATTAGTAATTCGTATATTAGAAAAGTAGCTTTTTCATAGTCTATACGGTAGTTCAAACAACCTATTAATATCGATACGGTCAAGTTGACGTAAATTCCACCTGGAGGGGTGGTCTAGATTGGTTATGATACCTGCCTTACACGCAGGTGGTCATGGGTTCGAATCCCATTCCCTCCATACCAGTCATGGATCTATACATATTCTTTATAAATTGACAAAGATACTCCTAAACAATCCCTTTGAATGGCTACACTCAAGATAAAATCTCCATTAGACTCTGTTCACTTAACTATAATCATCCCATTATGTATATCTACAAACAGATTAAACCGATTTTTAATGTGTTGTAGTTTACAGTTATCTTTTTGACACAGGAAATAGTCATCAAAACTTTCAGTTCTATCTTTTATGTACTGAATGGTTCGCTCTGATACTCTTTTCATAAGATGAATGAGTATTATGTTTTAATTTCAGAAATTTACTTATATCATATTATAATATCATGATTTGCTAGGATTACAAGTACTTGCTTCCTATCTTAAATAATTTTTACGATATAATGAAATATACAACTTTCTATTAACTGGATAGAACCTCTTATTATTCAGGACTAATAGATTCATTCATATTCAGAACTACTAGGTTTAGATTCTAAGATTTCTATTTCAGATTTTTAATATGGTCAATTAATGGTTTATCTCTTCTAAATTCTTGAAGCTCATCCATAGTTACATTGTAATGCTGTAATACCTGACGTTGTTTTGTTTTTGCGTCTTCTGTTTCTTTCTCCACTTTCTGCAATTCTAACTGTTGTCGTATGATATAACTAGGCAGCTCATCTACTGGCATTTCAAGATTCTCTGATAAAGCACAGACCTTGTCTACAATATCAAAATATTCGTCAGCTGTTAAACCACACTTAAAACAATGAATATTGCTATTATCAATTAGTTAGTCTATCTTATCTTTACTTACACCCATCTCGTCTAATTTGTTTTTTATTCTAACAGAGGGTGCAAATACAGACATATTCAAGTCATGCTTCTTTAGGACCAAAGCCACTTCTCTATGTAAGTCAATATCAAAAATCTCTTGTTTAGCGTCTTTTATGATAGCACTTATAGTTCCAGCGCCTATGTCATTATATTTGGCGATTTCATCTCTAGACATACCTTGAAGCCATTGCTTAATGACTTGTTCTCTTATTGGTTTTGGAATTTTTGCTGGCATTCAATATTCTTTTAATTTATAGATCCGTGGTTGATAAGATTTCGCATGCTTTACTTTTAAGATGATGAATGTTGATTAAATTCAAATGTCCTATCAGTGTATTTGCTCTTATAGAATATCTGACGGCCATTTGACGATTATCTGACGACTATCTGACCATCAAATGACGGGCCATGACACTATCCAACGGAGAAGAGTATCAATTCCGTAGAAGATAATTAAAGATATAATTTTATATAATAGCTTTTAGCAAAAAACTACTATAATAAAATAAAACCATCTAGTATTATTCTTTTAAGAATATGTTCTATGGAAACTAATTCTATCTTCGAATAGTTTTCTGTATTTTGGTGTGATCGACTATATATCATTTTCACCAGTTTTATTGAACCTTGTTAAGAGGTACATCAGTACCTTCAACATACCAGTGTTGATAGTCTTCTAGCAGGATGTTCTTTTTTCTAACATCAGACTAGTTCATTTGTATTTGGTTCTACTCCTAGAATATTTTATATCTAATCTTTTGATATACTATTGTTAACAGAAACCTCTCACTACTATACATTTGCATGATACCTGTTAACTAAGGCATTGTTGAGATCGAGTTATTATAATTTTTATGAAGTTAAAAACATATTATCGTTTACTATAGTTTAATTATTCTTGCAAGGAGACCCACAGGGAAATGAAGCACGGCAGGTATTTGGAATTTTTTTCATTACTATATCTATAGCTGTAGGTGCCGCAACTATTTTGAGTCAAATTGTATTTATCAACAAGGAACCCTTCTATTATTATGTCATCATCTTGGTTCTAAGTTTTGGTATTCCTTTTGGCACAATCTTTGGAAAATCTCGCAAATTAATATCTTCAATAGGCGATAGAATGAAACATAGTGC
>JAJNBK010000404.1 GCA_021155845.1 Nitrososphaeraceae archaeon | reverse complement strand
TGGATCAGGCTATGATCAATTTCCACTAGGACTATTGTTTAACCGTAACATTCAGATTAACATGGGACAATGTCCTGTCAAAAAATATAATGAGCGATTACTTCATCTCATTGAAACAGGACGAATAGACCCAACCAAGGTTATAAGCCATAAAATGAAACTTGATGATGCACCTAAAGGATATGGTGGTTTTGATAAGAAAAAAGATATAATGAAGATTATTCTAAAGCCATAGGAATACAGATAGCACTTGTGAATAATACCAATCTATATTATTTGATAGTATATCGTTACTGAGTTGGCAGATAGAGCATAATATATTATGGTAAGTTGGATAATTTTTTACTATGGAGCCGTTTCATCTTATCATCTTATATGTTTCCTATTGGATAAGAGAGAGTGGTCAAAATCAGATGAATTCAAAAAAGTACTAATAAAGCAACAAATACAATGTTGAATGAATATGAATTTCATAATGAAGTTATTATTATAATTATATGATTATTATGATGGATTTAACCGGTCAATATTTGACTAGTTTTCTGAAATGCATATATGTGATGAATACTATTTAATAATATGTCTACCCAAACAGAACAACAAAAACAAACATCCAATGCACTACAACCTGGTACTACTGCACCAAACTTTACTTTACGTACTACTCCAAATCAGTCTGTATCTTTGGATGAATTTAAGGGAAATCCAGTAGTTCTTTTATTTTACCCAGCCGACTTTTCTCCTGTCTGTGGAGATGAAGTATCTTTATATAATGAAATTTTACCTGAATTCCAACGCCTCAATGCTAAAAAATGATGGGGTCACAGAAAGAGCTTTATTTTTAGTTGACAAAGATGGTATAATTAGGTACAGCTATGTTTCGCCAATAGGAGTCAATCCAGGCGCTGATGGAATCTTGAAGGCTTTGGAATCTCTTCCTCAATCTACAGAACAAAAAAGAGAAACACGTACATAATGATGGAACTAGAACTGACTTTACCTGTCAACAGTAACAATCTACAGAACAAAAAGGAGATACACGTACATAATGATGGAACTAGAACTGACTTTACCTGTCAACAGTAATCGGGATCATGTGCAGGGACCTCAAAAAGCACCTGTAACTTTACTTGAATATGGAGATTATGAATGTCCATATTGTGGACAAGCTAATCTAATAGTAGGCAAGGCAGTTCAACAACTTGGAAATAAGATGTGTTTTGCATTCCGCAATTTTCCACTAACTCAAATCCATCTCCATGCTCAACATGCTGCTGAAGCGGCTGAATGTGCAGGTATTGCGGGTACGTGAAGATTTTCTTAGTGGGATAAGAAGTGGTGTAAATGGTACTCCAACTTTTTATATTAATGGCATGCGTTACAATGATTCATGGGACCAAGAAACTTTGACTAAAACACTTAGAGATATTATTAATGAAATCGTATAATTATTAACTATTAATATCGATTAGTCATAGCTGGCTTCAATATGTTATTACTTATTCTAACTGCTCATTATCTACAAATTTCTATTTATAAAACAAATTATCTAGTGATTGGAAAAGAGTGAAACGGTTTAAGAAATTTGAGCTAGTTAAAATGAAAAGCTCTTTCATTTTATCTCATAGTGATGCTGCTACAAAAGATACTGAAGTAATTGATATAAATAACAAATTAAATTTGAAATTATTATTCAGGAGAAAATACCAGAGACATTCGTGTTTCTCAGATGATGTTTTTGCTTCACAAGTAGACCCAAAGATTGAATACAGATGGAGCATGATATACAACTAATATTTTCATTTAATCATATTGTTAAATGAGAGTTTATTGGAATTTATTTTATATAAATCATATAAAAACGGGTATAAGATTTATATATTTGATTGTCTATTATTATAATAAATACAAAAAAAATATGCAATCCATAATTCAATGTGAAATATGTGATCCTAGTGAATCCAAAATGATTACCGATGTTGAATCGGGAGAAATAATTTGTAATAGGTGTGGTATAGTTGTAGTTAAAAATTTGGAAGATACTACGAAGATATGGCATAAAGCTGAAGATGATAAAATTGATACAAGCAATGGTAACCCTTCTTCTTTAACACTTTACGATAAAGGCCTTACGACAAGAATAGGCAATACAAACAGGGATGCCAGTGGTAATGTCATCAACTCTATGATGGTGACACGTCTAAATAAAATGAGATATCAAGATAAAAGATCTCAAATTAACACTTCTGCTCGAAATTTAGGTAGGGCATTTAGACAATTAGATTCATTAAAAGATAAAATGAGTCTACCAAACGCTATTATAGAAAAAACAGCATATATCTATAGAAAAGTACAGGAAGCTGGATTAGTCAGAGGTAGAAAAGTAAATACAGTATTAGGCGCTTCACTATATATCGCTTGTAGAGAATTTGAAATACCAAGGACATTAAGGGAAATAGCTTCAATTAACAATGAAAAATATCGGGAGACCTCTAGAGTTTACCGTCAAATAGTTTTACATTTTGGTAAACAAATACCACAAATAGACGTGTTTCGATACGTAGAAAAAGTAGGAAAAAAAGCAAAACTTGAAGAAAAAAATATACGTGATGCATTAAGGCTGATGAAAAAAGTTCAAGATGCAGGTTTAAGTGCGGGAAAAGAACCTATGGGGATAGTTGGAGCAGTTATATATCTATCACTTCCTAAAAGTGACGAGAGTATCAGAAAAAGAACTATTACACAAGCAGTAATTGCAGATGCAG
>JAJNBK010000042.1 GCA_021155845.1 Nitrososphaeraceae archaeon | reverse complement strand
GATGGATACGGTATTCTAGTTTTACTAAGACCGGTCCATCTTGTAGATTTGGTTCGATTACCATCATTGGTTCAGGCCAATGTCTTGAGGGTGTTTTATAGAATTTATGGTAACAGCCTTAGTATAATAAACACAATGTTAGATAAATTTGAAATGATGGTAGTAGCAGCATTATCACTTAGAAATGAATCATAGCAAAGTAAAATTAACACATACCTCATAACATAGAATTATGGCCGATAAAAGATTGAAGTTTCTAATATTTGGATTTATCATCTTGACAATAATATTACTTCCTGAATTAAGAGTATCAACTAGTCATAAGATGATATCAGCAGATTTGGTTTTATTAGGAATAAGTAATGTTAACCATCATCTTATTGCATATGCTCAAGAAGAAGAAGAAGATGATGATGGCGAGAAGAAAGAGGAAGACAAAGAAGATAATGATAATGGGGATGAAGAGATGGAGAATAGAGCAGTAGTAGTAGTAGTAGGTAATGGAGTAGATAAATTTGGAATAGAGAAACTCTATCCTGCAAAGACAGGCGGAGGTGGAGAAGAAGAATGGTATATGAATATGCTAAATCCGATAGCTGATGAGAGATTTAAACCAATGAATACAATTCTAAATAACACTTTGTATCCCTTTTATACACTTACAAGAAATACTGAAGATGGTTCATGGAAATTAACATCGACAACTCCAGAAACAAAAGTAAGAATGCATATCTTTACATCTACCGGATATAATCAAAGTAAAATCGCTACATATGATCATACAGAGTTAGAAGATAAAGGTTACATGCAATCACCTAATGACTGGAAGAATATAGAAATGACAGGATATGTAAAATTAAACGACGATTTCGATTCAAATGAAAAATTTCAGTGGTTTAACCGTGGTGGAATACACTATACATCTACAGAACCAAATTCTCAGCCATGTGAAGGAGTTGGATATAAAGGTAATCTATTCTATTCTGGTCATGTACGTTTTGCTAAAGAGCAATGGCATGTCAGTTATGAATTTACAGAAAAGAAGGAGAATGATGAGGAGGCTGTAACTGATTCTTCGATAGAAGGTAAATGGATTGGATACAAATATGTAGTGTATAATATTGAACAAAATAAAAATAACGGCAAGACAGTTGTAAAGATGGAAAACTGGCTTGATATGGACAATGACGGAAAAGATTGGATAAAGGTAGACGAACATCTTGATGACGGCGAATGGGGAGATAAAGGCGAAGAATGTGGAGGAGCACCAGACCAGATAATAACATGGGGAGGACCAGTGGCAACCTTTAGATGGGATAATGCAAGAGATGTTGACTTCAAGAATCTTAGTGTTAGAGAAATTGAGGTTCTGAATTAAGAAATCTAATATTCGAAGAGTTTACGACTTTAGCTTGATATTAAGCTTGGTTAATTAATGTAAGGAACGTATTATAATCATCTCTGGGTAGCTTTGTTGACAATATCTGCTTATCTTCATTTCCTTTGGTTGCTCTTGATCATTGCTGTAAATTTCTGGATGATTATTATTATTTCTGGGTCCTTCTGCTTCATTATATGTTAGATCCATAACGAGTATTATTAATCCAAATATTATATATTGCAAAATTCTATACTTCATGTTTTATTCTTAATGATTTAATAACTGATGTCGTAGCAAATTTCAAGAGTATTTTAGGGAATATTTTAGGATCAGTTAAAAATCATTTCTGAATTATCAGACGATTATATATGAAAGGCATGAAAAACTTCTCCACATATCATCAAAATGACTTTAACACATTATCAAAAGAGAAAGAGAAAGAGAAAGAGCAAAAGCAATCAAATATCACTTTAGCATCACCGTGTCATGGCTATAAATTAGAAAGTTTGAAATTCTTTACGATGCATTACCTGACTTTCTATTCTAAAATATCTTCTTTCTCCCATTCATAACTTTGTGTGTCCCTATCTTTATCAACTATCCAAAAATCATAATTTCCACCAATGCGGTCACCGGCCTCATTAAGTTTTATTTTCCCTGATATTCCATCAAATGATTCTGCAGTTTCAACAACGATCTCTTTAAATGATTTGTTTAAATTTTCATTACCATGGTTAAAGGTACTATTTTTATCAAGGCTTAACGAGGCTATCCAATAAGAATCATAAGCTAGTGCAGGATATGTTATTAAACTCACTTCATGTAATTTTTCTTCTAATACTTCTTCAAGATCATGGGATTTTTCTGTCTCACTATCTATTGAATATAAAGGATTGGAAAGATTAGTTTTCATTGCAAATGATGCTGAATCAACATTCTTTGTAATATGATGATTTTGCGCTATGCTATCACTGCCATACCATCTTACTTTTCCTAGGACTTCATAAAGAGGAGATTGGATTAGAATAGGTGTTATCTCATCAAAAGATATTACATATACACCTACAGAATTAGCACCATATTTTTTTACTGCATCGGAGACAATTGCACTTAATTTTTCTAATTCTTGATTCCACATTAGGAAATTTATCCTATGCAAACTGGTGGCAAATTTGCCTGTGTGCGGTTTATAATTGATACCTTCTTCTACTTCTCCTCCTAGTTTTTCAAAATGAGATTTAGTAGATTTATAGAGCTCATTTCCATATATATCCCCTCTCCAAATGGGAACAATAACTTTAATACCGTCACTAATCATTTTCTCTGCAACTATTTTACCTTGGTATGTATCATCAGGAACTAACCGAAATACATTGTCTCCTTCAATAGAAAGTAATGGCGAAGTACTGGAGTAACTAATAAGGATGATATTATTAGCATCTGCATATCCTTTAGCAGCAGAAACTGCAATACTAGTTGCAGGTCCTATAATTATTTTTGCACCTTTTTCATGCAATTTTTTTATTGCTACGAGACTTCCTTCTGGACTTGTTTTTGAATCAGCCACTAATAGTTTGAAGTGTGATGCTGATGAAGAAGAATTAATGTCTTCAAAATGTTTGTTTACATCATATTCAGCTTTTTCTAATGCTATCTTTTCAGATTTACCACTAGAGGAAAAGGAACCAGTAAGTGGTACAATGGCACCAACGACAAATTCCTTTCTTCCGTCCTCATCATAGTTTGTTAAGAGTTGAGCATTAGAAGAACTCTTTTTTATGAAAAAATCTTTATTTTCATCACCGCTGAAAACATTTGTTGTAAAATATAAACCAGTAATTATTAGAAAAGATATTGATATAATGGAACCAAGCAGAACCTTTTTGGAAATTCTATTTCTTCTTATCTTTGTTGTAATCTTAAAAATGAGATCCTTTGACTGCCATTTGATAGAATATCTAAGATACCATATAAGACCTCCTGCAATTAATAAATAATGTGCAGACAATAATAATGTAGACATCCATAATTCTTCTACAAATGCGGTTAGAACAATAATTGCAAACCAACTATCTCCAACAACTATTGCTAAAAATCCAACTAATTCACAGACCCAAGGAATAAAGTGATGTTCTTCTTTCTTTATTCCAATGAGGATCATTAATGCAAGAACCGTTAGAATAGAATTTAACGTGGGATATGCTATCGTGACAACAAAGAGCATAAGACCTCTAAAATTTGATGTTTCTGTATGATCAAGAGTCAAGTTTATTATATATATCAAAAATAAACCTGTACCAGAGATTATTAAAAGAAGAATTTTTCTATTTGTAATGTGACCAAGATTCCTGTATACATTTATCAATCTATATATTAGAAATCCATATGCAGACAATAAGAATAAATCTGCTAAAGAAGGTACGGGCGATACAATATCAAGCACTACTTCATAATATGCCCAGATTATATTCGCTATAAACCAGAAAACAAGGCCAAGTGTTAGAAAAATATTAGTTTTATCTCCTTCTTCATTACTATCTTTATCCTTAAAGAGAATCATTGTAGAAAGCCCTGCAGCAATAAGAGAATTTATTATCAATATCCAATTTGAATAGATTAATTTGCTGTCTGAATCAGCGAAAATAATAATAGAGTTTCCTATGACTATTGTAATAATTACTCCTAAAAAAAAATATAGAGGCTTCAATTATTCTCTTTATTAAGATGATGATGATATCATTATAAAACGTTTTCTTAATGAGAATATTGTTTTACAGTAGATTCAAAAATACATCAGTTCCATCCAACAAATAACATTGTCAATAATAACTATTAGTATGATATTTAATTGAATAAAGAATATCTTTATCTTTAAAATTCATTTTGTATTCAAGAAAATTCCTTCAAACTGTTATTTTATTTATTATTAGAATCCATCATTTTAATAAAAGATGAAATTGTATTGGTGGTTTTATATTTTATATTTGCAGAAACAGATAATACTATGACTATAAATTGAGCCTGAATTGTTCTAGGAAATACAATTTTATTCCTGCCATAAATACAAAGACCTTGAATACTTTATCATATCTTATATCTTGCTCTAAGATTAAATAACAGAGCAAATGGTTATAGATCTATTTAAAATATATTTCCCCTAAATTTCCTGATGCATCAGTACTTGTTTTTACATTCGTTAGTGATACATGAGGATTCAGATTAAAGTCCATTCAAAAAGTGGCCCCACAGGATTAGTGACCATATCGGTTCAAAAAGTAATTTCCTAGTATAACCTAGACAGAATAAGCTTTAAAGGTTTTCTAAAATTCCCTGAAATGGTAAAGTGGGATCTAAATCTGGTTGGGCATAGATGTCTTATTTGCTTATCATATGAAAACGCTTCAATGGTTCAGGTCGGATTCAGAACAATATTCATATATTTTGGAGCCATAGTGATTTGACAAACATTCATTTGAATCTGAATATTTCATTATGTTTGTAATTTTGAAAGAATCAAGTAATAGATAACAAAATGTTATTGAAATTAATTACGTATAAAGGGCGTCACCATAAGGATCTTTTCTTTTGAAGAATATATAGTAGATGTATTCTCGTCATATTAGTGAGCATCATATTTCTCTTCATCTTTTTTTTACTTGCTCTTAGCAATTTAAATTTAGTTTTGGAAGAAAAGGAAAGTATGGAATCCACGAGATTAATATTATTTGCAGCTTTATGTTAACTACTATTATCATAGATAAAGATCTATCAAATATTCTTTTTCTATCATCATATTCTAATTGTTTAATATATATTTGAAGCATGGTATCTATCTTGATTACTGATGCAGATTGTAATACGACCTATAGGATGGTACTCTTCTGAATTTGAATATTATACTACTATAGTTTCTCCTTTATTACAGCGTTTATCAAAGATATTTGGAGACAAAGCACGTATCAATAGTGGTAGCTTGCAATCTTCTTCTTTACAATCATCA
>JAJNBK010000041.1 GCA_021155845.1 Nitrososphaeraceae archaeon | reverse complement strand
TAACCATTCACCCGGTGCAAATTCTAAAGTTTTTTCTAAAATTCCTTGATCGATAGTAAATGTACTGCTAACTACATTTGCAAAATAATTGCATCTTTCTTCAAGAGTTTTATCAGATTCTAAATTAATATGATTAAAGAAGATTCTTAGTCTTCTTAAATAATAATCTCTCGTAACTTGTGATCTAATTGCATATACAAATAAAGAATATGCATTAGATTCAAGACTTTGTTTTAATATTTTCATTTATTTTTCTGATTCACATTATTTTTATTTTCTTAGATGAATCCAATTTGAGAACTAATATCACAATGGGGCCAGTGGGATGTGAAACAAATTTGACATAATATTTGGTACCTTTTTCCAAGTTTTATGGATGTGAAGTTTATTTGTAAGAGTTAGTTAATAAAGAAAAATTTTAATCAGGCTGTATCGGAAGGTGCTACTGTATTAGAACCAGTCAACGATACATTCTGGGGAGACCGTGTTGGATCAATAAAAGATCCATTTGGATATCAGTGGTCAATAGCAACTCATAAGAAAGATCTTTCTCCAGAAGGGATTAAAAAACAGCCGAAGGATTCTGTGCAGAAATGTCAAAGAAAAAGGCTACATAATAAAAGCAGTCAAATAATAGCAACAGAATGGGAATTTTCAGGCAAAATATTTTAATAATTATCAAATTTTTATTACAAAATAAGAAAAAAACATGAGATAGAAACAGAAGTGATCAATTAACAAATTGTTTGTTAGTTGTATATAATTAATATAAATAGAATAAAAAATTTTAATTATTGTTTAAATAATTGTTCTGCGTTAGTTATCTAAATTTATTTTTATATTATTATGTAAAGTAGTGATTTCTTCAATAAGTTATTTATCTTCAATTGCACATGCAAAAATCTTCTCTTATCATTATTTCTGTTTCTTCCATTAGATCTTGATTTAAATCCTTCAAAGGATCCTCAATATATTCATAATTGTCGATATATGCGATATCTACTAATTCAGACGCACCTGTATAATTTGCTGCATTTAATTCTGTTATTGATTTTTGTAACAAATTCTTGATTCTCCACAGTCATCACATGGTTTGTAATAATTATAGTAACTTATTTTCCAATCATCATTTTTGCCTAATCTATCTTATCTATCTTCATAGCCATTATAGAAATTCATTATTTACTCATCTTCCTCCTCCTTCATTCTTTGAAATTTTTGGTTGTTTCTTCTTATACTAGCAATCGCAAATGTTTCTTGATTTTTCTCTATTCCTATAAATTTCCTTCTTAGATTAAGTGTAACTAGTTTAGTGGTTCCAATTGCAATGATGAACCTGCATTTGGTGTTTCAATCATTATTAAATTTGCAACAAAAGAAACAGAAAGAAATCAATTTTAATGACAAAAAAACCTATATATTATAATAAGATATGACATTCAAATGATTGAAAACATCAATAATAATGATGTATCAATAAAGAAATATACAAAAACTAGAACATTATTCATATTAACTTCGATAGTATTTACATCAACATTACTAGGATCTATATCTTTTGAATCAGTTTTTTCTCAATCTAGTATAATTGAAGACAACAAAACCTCCACATCAGGTGTGGAAAATAATACAATCCTACAAAGTAGTCCTGAAGGAGAAAAAATAATATCACAATATCCCAATATAGAAATAGTTCCTGGAAAAGATATCGAGTTTATTTATGATTCTTTTATAGTTGAACTTAATCCTGTTGAAGTAGGTACATTGGAAGAGACTGTGAATAAGTTGACTTCAAATATTTCATCTTACGGTGGTAATGTTAGTAATATATATGACCAACTTAATATGTTTAATATCAAATTTAAAGAAAGTGCTAATGTTAATAGATCAGCAGAAAATAATGTATCTATTTCTCCAGCAGAACAATTCTTACAAATTATAAAAGATGATCCGAGTGTTGCAAATATATCTCCAGATGGTCGAGTCAGTATTCAAGCTCAAATACTTCCAAATGATCAAAATAGAGTTGATGCAGATTTAAGTGCTACTAAATCAGGAGATGGAAATGGAACTGTTAATGCAAATATTGCTATAATAGATACAGGTGTACAAAAAGATCATCCAGATCTTAGAGTATTGGAATGTTTTTCGTTTATCAATAATCCTACTCCTGGAACACCATTAAATACTTGTACTGATGGACATGGCCATGGAACCCATGTAGCAGGAACAGCTGCAGCACTAGATAACAATATCGGAGTAGTTGGTAAAGCACCGGGTGCAAAGATTTGGGCTATAAAAGTTCTAGATGATTCTGGTTCTGGTTTATTTAGTGATGTACTTGAAGCAATAAACGCTATTATAACATCTCATTCAAACATAATAGATGTTGTAAATTTGAGTCTTGGAGCTGGAGGTACTTATCCTCCTGTTGAAAATGCTATTACTAATCTTGTTAATAAAAACGTAGTAGTGGTCATTGCAGCGGGAAATTTTAATAGTGACGCAAACAATTTTACACCGGCAAGGACTCCTGCTGCAATTACAGTTTCCTCTATGTCTGATAGTGATGGCAAATGTGGAGGAAGGGGTCCAGCTACAAGCTATGGTCCTGATGATTCCTTTGCTACTTATTCAAATCACGGTTCAGTAGTTGACATTGCCGCTCCTGGAACAGACGTATTTTCCACCTACAAAAATAGTAGTTATGCTACTATGTCTGGAACAAGTATGGCTGCTCCAAATGTAGCAGGTGCAGCAGCATTATACCTATCTCTTAATCCATCAGCTACTCCTTCTCAAGTAGATGCACATCTAAAATCAACAGGCACTAAGGCTCCGCCATCCGGAAATGGTCTTATACCTTGTGATCAAAAAGGAAAAGGATACTTTACTTATACTGAAGATAACGATCCATTTAGAGAACGATTGTTATACATGAAAAAGTAACCAATAATAATATCCATAAATTCTCATCCTAATATTTTTTTGTTAAAAATATAAAAAATCTTTTATAAAAGAAATATTTCAAAATATATTATTAATAAATTAAGATAAATGATTTTCTCAATATTTAACTATTTTTAATTTATGATTATATGATCTATTATTTATTGGACTATTTAGACCAATGATAGACGATTCATATCCTGATATTTGTATAGCACTGTATCCACCAGATCTAACTTGTGATGATATTCCAAAATAAACAGATAAAAAATTCAAACTATTTTTTTCTATTAATAGGTTAAATATCTTATACGTTTAACCAATAAAAAAATAATATTGATACATGAATTAGATTGGATTGGGTTAATTATATTATTTCAATTATTATTTCGGTTTCCGCTTTTAATCCTTGTGAATCTATTATAATTAAAGAGATTATACAATGTGAGCCAGAACTTTCGTTGCTCCCCATAACTGCTGTTATTTGGTTTTTATTTGTATTTTCCAACTTACAATCTCCTTCTACTACCCGCCACAAATAAGTTAAGTTAGTTCCAATTGAAAGTGACGCATCTAAATTAATTTTTTCACCCGGTTTTGCTGTGGATTGGGAAGGGACTATCTTTGCTACTGGTCTTTGTGGGGGTGGAGGTGTATTGATATCAACTCCGCCAATGATAGATTCGCCTTCTTCATAAACTGCTATTACTTGTTCTTTGGTTACTATTCCTTGGTTATATTTCATCATTGCAGAATTTAACTTTCTCCATGCATTTCTAGTAGGATTTGATAGTCAAGAAATGTTTTCAATAAATGAATCAATGATTCAAAGATCATTTCATAAATATTAAGAAAAATTATGAATCAATAACAAAAGTAAAGGTTATTTCCTAGTTATTGTTATTATCCCTTCATGAGTTCTCCTAAAAATGGATCGGAACCCAGAGTTCAATGGGGCCAGTGGGATTTGAACCCTTCTATAAAGTGGGACCAGTTGATTTATGAATTATGATAGATATTGATCAGTTAAGAGTATTGAAGTAAATTATTGTATTGTATGTTTATGATAATATGTCTTATGACATCTTTAACTTAATAAAAGATCTCTGTCTATATATATTTTCTAAATATCGTCTTCCAATTAAATTTCTAAAAAATAGAATTATACACAATTATAGTTATGAATTCTTTATATTTTTCATTTTATTGATCTTATTCACAAAAAAATCCAATGCATTAGTAATATTTAGAGTCTAAAAGTATTTCTGAATGAAATTATAGATTAAAATTAAATCTTTTCAAATCTATAAATAGAAAAGAATTAATAATTAAAAGGATTTATTGTTAAAATTAGAATTAATAATCTACTATTAAAACAAAGACTAAATTTTTTTAAGCTAATATAAAGAATAATTTCCAAAATATAAATCATCTTATGATATTATTGTATTTAAATTACAATATTGAATAACTATAAAAATTTGTACAATTATCTTATAAAATCGTCATAATAAAAAAAATCTGATAATAGAAGAACAAGGAAATATTGATAGTAACAACAACAAAAAAAGAGCAAATAATAGCATTTAATTCTCTGGAAAATGTTTCTGTATTATCTCAAATAACTTAACCACCAAATATAAACCAAGAACAAAAGAATAATAAAAAAAAGAAGTTATTTTGTCCAAAGAGAAATAATTTCAATTTCAAGTTAATCAACCTAAAATAATGAAAATCATTTTAATAATTTCAAATAGTTAAGACAGCGGTTAGTATTATGTTTTTTGTTAAATAGTAAATAAGAAAAACAAATATAGATAAAAAATAAGTGAATATTGGTTTTAAAAATATACTATTCCATCAATCAACAGCATATGAACAATAGGAAGCAATACTGTGGAGAACTTGTAAACATCAGATACTTTATTAAAATAAGCATTAAGAAATTTTTATGTCCTATAAATATACATATAGATATTACGTTTCTCAAATTAAAAAAAAGATGCAATCCTTTTAGAATAAGTTCTTTTAAGACATATCATTTTTCTATAATAACTTAACTTAAGGTCTATCTTTACTTAAATCAACAAAATTGTAGTAAATTTAAATCTTCTTAAGACAACGATTGTCAAAATTTTTATATTTTAATCAAAAATCTTATCTATTACTGATCACTTTCTTTCAATAATGTTATATAACAAGACAGCTAAAAACTGTAATAACATTTTTTTAATTTTTCTTAGTATTAGTCTCATTATTTCCCTTATCATGTTCTATATGCCTATTTCATATAGTCGATACAACTACTACTGATGCATCCTCTGCTGATGAAATCCAGATGGATACCAATGGTGATGGAGTAGTAGATGAGTTAGATGAAGAAACAACAGCAACAGATACAGCAACAACAGAGGCAGATACAGCAGCAAGAGTATGGGAAAAAATGAATGCACCAGAAGAGATCTGTGGTGATCATATTGATAATGATGGTGATCATCAATGGGATGATCTTGACCCAGAAGGCTGTGTTTGGAAGAAAGGAGGCATACCTATAGGAGAGATCTGTGGTGATGATATTGATAATGATTCTGATGGCCAGAAGGATGATCTTGACCCAGAAGGTTGTATGCCATCATATATAAAAGATGACATCTGTGGTGATGATATTGATAATGATTCTGATGGCCAGAAGGATGATCTTGACCCAGAAGGTTGTATTCCTCCAGTATATGAAGAGTATATGGATTGTGACTGTAAAGCCACAGGACTATCTACTCTGCTTAACGACTTGAATGACCTTAGAGAGAATGAACAAAGAATATCTACTCTGCTTAACCGCTTGGATGTTTCATGGGAACTTAAAAGAGATGCAAAGGCTATTTTATCTCAAGATCCCCGTAAATATCCTCATTTTCTTTGCTACTATCTTTCTGATGAACAGAAATTTGTTTTTTATTGGTTGAATATAAATAAAGATAAAATAATTGAAGTTGCAAAAAAAAGGGGAATTGATCCAGTAGCAATAGCAGGTGCAATAGCATGGGAAGCATTAGAAAATGTAAAAGATAGTAGTCCAGGAGAAATTGTAAATCGTTGGGCTGGTCCTGGTAAGGTACATTGGAAGAACTTTTGGTGGCAGATTGATGCTACTACTACCGCAGAAGATACAGAAAACTTTGGCTATCTACCTACTAAAACAGAAGAAGAAAGAAGAAAAATCCTTTCAACAGTTTCTGGCTCAATAGAGTATATTGGAGCTATAATGAAAGCTAATGCAGATGCTATTGCTGTAGGAGGTTACAATATCAACTATGATCCTCCTCTTCTTACCTTATTTTATAATGCTTGGGATCTAGAAGATATAATAGAATTAGGACAGTCAAAAAAATATCCTGCAAAGCTATCAATTGAAGGTAATCCAATGGCAAATTGGGTAAAAAAAAGTATTGAATACCTTAAAACTGCTTTAGAACCTCTAGATGTATGTCCTGCTCAATAATATGAAATTTGTTATTTATACCTCATTTGTAATAATTTTGTTGTTTTTTCCATATCTTTATCATATTCTGATAGATCAAATGAAAATACTCTATAATATGATGATATTCTGAGTAAATTTCTTCCTATCACTATCCAAAAAATAGAAGCACAAGAATTAGATAAATCACTAAATGCAAATGAGGATGCAAATGAAGTTATAAATCAAAAATCTGTTGATGTATAATTTGAAGGATTTTATAATTCAAATTATGGAAAATTCATTCAAAAAGGAAATACCTCTGGATCCTTCCAAATGATTTTTGATAAAAATTTAGGAAATGAAAATCAAGTTGGGAAAAGACATGGATAAGATAACTATATAGTAGAGCAAGAATTGGAGAGAAGACCAACTGGAGATTCAAATATAATTGAAAAAGAACTCACTTATAGAATTGGCCAAGTGGGATTTGAATCCTTCTATAAAGTGGGACCAGTTAACTTAGATACGTTTCTAAAATAAGGATTCTATGGCTGTTGAAATTTAAGTAATATTATTTGACATTATAAAGATTATAAATTATAATTATTTCTAATTGTTTTGATCCTTAATTTTTTTATTATCTTTAATGATGTATGAGGAATCACCATAAAAGTAAATCCCTTTTAGGTGATGACGCAAAATATGCATAAGCTTGTAAACTCTACTAATGTGTGTTAGTATTTTCTAAGAATGCTTCTACTATGTTGCTGAATTGTTCTGGATATTGATACATTAATGCATGACCTCCTCCTTTGATTTGAACAAGCCAGCTCCAGGAATTTGTTCTGTAATTTGTAAAGAAACAGTTAGAGGAGCTCCTGTATCTTTAGTTCCTACTATAACTAGTGTTGGTTGAGCTATATTTGCTAGTTTATTACAAGTACCTTCCCAATTGGCAATGGCTTCCTTATGCTGACTAAGTGTTTGATTAGAAATTGTCTCTGTAGTTTTTGGAATACTCTCAAGATAATTTGTATTTTCTTTGCGCCATTCTTCTGGGAAGAATAGTGGATGAAGTCTTGCTATTCTATCTTCTGCTGTTCCAGTTTCATTAGTCATTGCGTTTAAAACTTCCTGACTTGGTTGTATAGATTTCATCGGCCCACAAAATGATGCATGGATAATTAGTTTTCCAACTCTATCAGGATGGTTAATTGCCAATTCTTGTGCAATTGCTCCACCGATAGACCATCCAAGCACATCTGCTTTCTTGATTTTTACTGCATCCAATAAGCTAGCAGTATCATTTGCAAATTGTCCTATTGAGAATTGTTCATCATCGCCAGAAGTTGTATTACCAATTCCGCGATTATCAAAAATGATGACTGTATGGTTTGCAGCAAGCTTTTCTAATAGAGTTGGATGCCAGCTATCCATAGCAAAAGAGTAGCCATTTATGAGTATAATAGGCTCTCCTTTACCAAAAGTGTTGTATGCAATGTCAATATCACCTACATGAACTTTTTTTGATGGAATGTTTTGAACATTTATTGAATTTGTAGTAATATTGGAGTTGGATTTGATTTTTCTGCTGTTCCTCTTGCTGCTGACCGTATGCAAAATTGCCAGTGCCGAGGTAGTTATTTCTTGTAATCAAAAATACTGTATTGCTAGATATAATATTTATAATTAGAAATCCAAAAACAACTAATAATAGTAATACTGGCATAACAAGAAACCACAGTCTATTAATAGATTCTTGATTTGACATATTTTTATCATTTGATAATGTGCAGATAAATACTTAATACTTAATTCTTAGTGTATGCTAAACTAACTTCTATCAAGAATCTATTTTTCATAGATTGAAATCCTAACTTCAAATCTCACGTCTCCATTGAAGTATAAATGATTTTAGTAGTTTTCTATATTGTCTTTGGCAGGGTCTAAAATAGGGTGGATCATAGAAACCTGAGAAGAATTAACATCAAAGGATAATATAAAATAAATTCATTGTCTTTATGTATGAAAAAAGTTTAATTAAATGTGTTAATACAGCATTATCGTTTATAGTTACAATTTCTTTGTCTCTGTTAATGTTTATTCACAACAACAAGACCAAACAGCTATTGCGGGCTAGAAAACAACAAGACGTGTTCACTGAACAAATGGAAGTAGGTTACGTAAGAACGATTTAGACAGAAAGAATTAGGAAATGATATTGATATCCAAGGACTAAAAAACCTAATTAACGCTGGCAATGGTTAAACAGAAGTTAAGAGAGAATTTTTCTTCTGGATGCTTTGTTCTCTATGTCTGTTGTAAGCTTTCCTACCTTGCATCACGTGAATCATAGATAGTTACTGTAATAATTGTATCTAATTTTTACTTCTTTTGGACATATGAAAAAATATTAAATACAATAACATCTAACCATGTATTCTATTGTTGATGCATTATTCAAGATTAAACAATATGTTACGTTTTAAGGTAGTTATAAAAGATAGATGGAGGATGATATTATGAAAACAAGAAAACTGAGAAATATTGAAGTCTCCGCTATAGGTTATGGTTGCATGGGTTTGAGCCATGGCTATGGTCCTGTACCGGAGCGTATCGATTCTATCAATCTGATACGTCAGGCATATGATTTGGGTTGTACTTTTTTTGATACTGCCGAAGCCTATGGAGCCGGTGACAATGAAATATTGGTTGGTGAAGCCTTAAAACCTATGCGTGATAAAATTGTTCTGGCTACAAAGTTTAAAGTTGTGAAAACGGAACAAACATCCACTCGTGAGGGATTATTAGAAGAAATTCGGTCCCATATAGACGCATCACTTAAAAGGTTAGCAACAGAATATATCGACCTATATTATCAGCACCGAGTGAATAAAGACATTCCTGTCGAAGATATAGCTTGGTGCATGGGCATACTCATCCATGAAGGCAAGATTCTTGCGTGGGGACAATCTCAATCCACTGGGGAAGAAATTCGACGTGCCCATGCTATAACACCTATTACTGCTATCCAGAGCGAATACTCCATGATGGAGCGAATGTGTGAAAAGGAAGTTATTCCTACTTGTGAGAAGCTTGGCATCGGTTTTGTACCTTTCAGTCCTCTTGCCAGCGGATTTCTATCAGGGAAATATAAGGCGGACAGAACATACACTGGTGATGATGTACGTCGAGTTATCACCAGGTTCAGCAAAGAAAATGTCTTGGCAAACCAGCCGCTTTTGGATTTAATTACCGATATTGCTAATCAAAAAGGTGCTTCCCTCGCACAGATTTCT
>JAJNBK010000040.1 GCA_021155845.1 Nitrososphaeraceae archaeon | reverse complement strand
AAAACAATCAAACCAACTGGTTAAGATAGAAAAGGTACTTCAGCCATTACAAAAGTCTTTTAATAAAATAGATAGACAATCAATTACAATAAAACAGCTATATTCAGTGGTAATTCAATTACAGAGAGAAATAGGTCGTCAGAAAAAACAACAACCACAACAAGCCACTCAAAAAAAAGCAAGAAAGAAAGGAAAGGTTAGTGGAACTAATAACTGAAATAAGAAATAAGCAATAACAATAATGTGTAATAACTTGATATGTATTAAATCTATCTTCTTCACATAAAGCATAATAATACTCAGAACCTTCACTTCACTCCATTGAGAATGTTATATATTATTAGTTTTTTTGGCGAAATAATAACCTATAATGAGATGGTAGTGAGCTCAAAATAATTATTTATAGTTCTCTATATATTAATTGGGATTATGAACTCAAAAAAAATAACTAATAATAATGATGATAATAGTAGCACTAGTAGCGCCACTAATAACAAGAACTACAGTATAGACGAAGCAAAGCTCAAAGACTTTATGGGAAAAGTAGTAAATGATCTTGGTGCAACTGAGAGCACTGTTTTAGTAATAATTGGAGACAAACTTGGATTATACAAAGCTATGGCAGATTCTAAACCAGTTACACCTGCAGAATTAGCTAGCCGTACTGGGACTACTGAACGCTATGTAAGGGAATGGCTATCAAATCAAGCTGCTGGAGGATATATTAGCTACAATCCAAATACAGCAGAATACACTCTTCTCCCAGAGCAAGCGATGGCTTTGGCTAATGAAAATAGTCCTGTATTTTCACTTGGTGGTTTTCAAGGTGCAATGGCATTTTTTAGAGATGAGCCCAAAATTACTGATGCCTTCCGTACTGGAAAAGGTGTTGATTGGGGCGATCATGATCCTAACTTATACGAAGGTACCGAAAGATTCTTCAAACCAAATTATGTTGCTAATATTGTAAGCTCATGGATTCCTTCGCTTGATGGAGGAAAGGTAGAAGAGAAATTAAAGTATGGCGGTGCTAAAATAGCAGATGTTGGATGTGGCCATGGTATCTCAACTATACTCATGGCCAAGGCATATCCTAATTCCAAGTTCATAGGATTTGATTACCATAAACCATCTATTGAGATAGCACGTAAAAGAGCAAAAGAAGAAGGCTTATCTGAAGATAGAATAACATTTGAGGTAGCATCATCTACTGATTTTCCAGCTAAGGAGGGTGGTCAAGGATATGATTTGGTAGCATTCTTTGATTGCCTACATGATATGGGTGATCCTAGTGGTGCTGCTTCTCATGTATTGCAGACACTCAAGTCAGGCGGTACTTGGATGATTGTAGAACCATTCGCAAATGATAAATTAGAAGATAATCTGAATCCGATTGGACGTATGTATTATGCTGCATCTAGTTTAGTCTGCGTACCTGCATCATTATCTCATAATGGACCTGCATTGGGAGCACAAGCAGGTGAGCGTCGTATCTCTAAATTAGTAAAAGCGGCAGGCTTTAAACACTTTAAACGTGCTACTCAGACACCATTTAATTTAATATACGAAGCTAAAGCTTGACTTTTTTTATTATTTCTTTTATCAATGCTCTTTTTCTATCTAGATAGAAGCGTATTATATGATAATTCAGACTATAGATTATTATTACTACTAGATAGAAGTGGGTTGCCCGCACCATATCTCCTTTTCAAGTTACAAAATAGAGTCAATATGTCTTACATTTCCCCACCTGACTTATGACAATGTTATTCCTGTGTCTTCTTGGTTTATTGTTGTAATCGATTTAATAAATTTGCTGACTAGTGGATGAACCCTACTATCAGCAAAACTCAAATCCCTTAGGTGGGAGTCTAAACTATATTATCGTGCCTATTCAATGGTTTATGTATTGTAAAATCTAATGAAGATAGTGAAACTTCAGTTGTATCATAAGAACAGTTCTGATTTCTATTCGTTGAACATTAATCACATCAGTAACCTGTAAACTCTTCGACTTTGATTCTTTCTTTTGGAATTTCTAAATCGTCTTGGAGCAAAGCTTGCATAGCTTTTAGCATGCTAGGAGGACCACAAATATAGAATATTGAATTATTCAGTTCATTAGTATCTAGGTACTTCAAAATCATTGCTTTGTCTATTCTCCCATATTCTCCTCTCCAATCATTATTTGCAGTAGACGACGATGATTGTTCATGTCGATCTTCATCATCACTAATGGTATAGATAATCTTCAGATTTTTATTTATGTTCGCCCAGTCATCAAATTCTTTTTTGAATAAGATGTTGTTACGGTTCCTATTGGAATCAAACATTACTATTTTTACTGGTAGCTGCTTATCTGTAGCATATTTTATCATAGTTCTAAATGGAGTAACACCTATGCCACCAGAAAGAAATACAGCAGGCTTTGAATAATCTTGGTGTAATACAAATTGTCCTTCAGGACCTCTTACCTTAACCTTTGCGCCTTCCTCTAAAGTTGAAAGTCTCTTTTTGTATGGTGTGTCTCTGATTCTAGTGCTGAACATTATAAAATTCTCAGTTGGAGAAGATGAAATAGTAAAATGTCTGATCGGGCCTTTGGGGTCGTTATAGACTCCTCCTATATCAAAAAAGGCAAATTGTCCCGCAATATAATCTAGTGATGGTGGTGGTGGTGGTGGTTTGTCTTCTCGTCCTTGATGATCATTTTGTTTACTAAACTTAAACGATGTTACATCGGTACCTTCAACTTTATCTTTTTCTAATAGTGTTAGCTCAAACTGCGAGGAAGATTTACTTTTACTTTCTCTCCTCTTAATTAATATATTATTACCATCTACATTCAGTTCATAGGCTGGTTCTGGTTCATTTGCAGGTGGATTTGTCACCTCTCCTGTCCTCATATCAAATTTGGAGCCATGCCAGGGACATTCAACTTCGTAGCCTTCAAGCATGCCATCAGCTAGAGGACCACCTTCATGCGTGCAAATACTCCCAATCGCGTAGTATTTTCCCTCAACATTAGCAACACAGATATTTTCGCCATCAACTTCAACTTCTTTCATCTGTGAAGGTTGAATATCCTTTGTATCAGCAACCTTAACAAAATCCTCATTTCTCAATACAAATACCATTCTAATTTTAGAATCCAAACTCTATATGTTTTTCCATTTGATTTTCATATATTATAAATAATATATTTCTGGAACTATAAAGTAAAATTCTTCTTGAATTTGAGCTAATCATTGTATTTTTCATTTGATGTATAAATAAGTAGTCATCATCTAAATGGAATATAATCTTTGGAGTGATCTTCGCCAGTGGTTGACGATCCTATTGTAATGATAAAAAAAGAAACTTTAACGCCTTCTTATTCTTATTAGCAATTATTGTGCAGATATATATAGATAGATCTGAAGATGGATCCATCTATTATGCTATTGACTTTGAAGTCTAGTGCTAAGTTGAATAATGGAGTCGAGATTCCATACCTTGGCCTAGGAGTTTACCAATCACCGCCAGGAGAAATTACTCTGCGTGCAGTCAGGTATGCATTGAAGATAGGCTATAGACAAATCGATACCGCTGAGCTGTATGGCAACGAGAAGGATGTGGGTAGAGCACTAAGGGAAAGTGGAATAAGAAGGGAGGATGTCTTTATTACCACAAAGGTCTGGAACAGCCATCAAGGATATGATTCTACGTTGTACGCTTGCGAAGGAAGCTTAGGACGCCTAGGCTTGTCCTACGTAGATCTCTACTTAATTCACTGGCCGGTCCAAGGACTTGGTGATGAGACATGGAGAGCTATGATAAAGTTATTGCACCAAGGTAAAGCCCGTGCAATAGGTGTGAGTAATTACTCAATCAGAGAACTAAACGAGCTTCTAGAAAAGTCAGATATTGTACCTGCAGTAAACCAAGTAGAATTTCATCCCTTCCTATACCAAGAAGAGCTGTTACGGTTCTGTAAGAATAACAATATTCAGCTTGAGGCTTATAGTCCATTGACCAGAGGAAAGAGACTCAACCATCCAAAGATCTTAGAGCTGGCAAAGAAATATAATAAAACACCAGCGCAGGTCTTGATACGTTGGAGCTTACAGAATAATGTGATCGTGATTCCAAAATCGATACATGAGGCTCGGATTAAGGAGAACAGCCAAGTTTTTGACTTCCAACTTGAAGCTAAAAATATGAAACTTCTTGACTCTTTGAACGAGAATTTCTACACGGTGTTCTTGGATTAATATGATAGTGATAAGAAAGGAAAAAGAATCTGTATAAGAAAAAAGTCAGGAGCCTTCTAGATGAAGGGACCTAATCCCACTGACCCCACATTGATAGCACTATTTTTGGGATTCTGAAATATAAAAAGAAAAAGTGAAAACAGATATTGGAAATAAAAGAATCGATTCCTTATTCGGAGCCAAAGTAGAACCTCTTGGAACTAAAGGGCTCATCTGCTTCATAATTAAAATAGTACATATATTTTTTTGAATATGAATCAGTTTATTATTTTTTCTTTGGAAAATCATGTAATTCATTAAATGAACACCTCAAGCAATTTCTAGGTTCATTACTACTCAGATAGCAAACGTAAAAACATTTAGAGCATTGTAATCGAGAGAGTGTGCTTGTCAGTTCCAAAGAATTCTCGAACTTTTTTAGTACTTGACGTGAAATTAGGTTTTCAACTACAGCATTTATCATTTCATTCATATGCTGTGAAGTAGTAGAATTTCTATATCTCAAATACAAGCTAGTCATCTCCTGTGCAAGTGACTCTGTTTTGAATTGTTGTTGTCTGCCTTGATTTGATTGCCTAAATAAATGATCACGCAAATACCATTCAAATTCCTTAATTTCTATATCTTCTTGCAATGGTAGTAACAAAATAACTACTAACTTTTATCCCATAAAAACATGCTCTACTCTGTATGTATATATATTCTCTTCATACAATTGATTCTCTAGCATAATTTTGCTTGAAGATATATTCTGTGGAATCTTAGATAAAATAATCACAGGTTACTAACTAAAAGAAGTAATAATCCTCTGTTACTAGATATTCTGTCTATCTTTCTTATTCTACTATGTTTTTTTCATTTTCTTGATGCTCATTTGCAATAATTCGATCATCAAATACTAAGTTGCATTCCTCGCACCTGTACTATCTATACTACAAAAGATTTATCATTAATGCTGAAACAATTGAAATGAAAGGAGATGAACATATGGCAGTAATACTGAATAAACGCGCATATGAGCATGCAAAACGATTAGTAGAAAAAGGAAGCTATGTGTTTGATGAGAAAGATACGTGGAGCGAGCATCAGCCGTCTGCACAAGAAGAGAACGAGTATATTGAAGAGAATGGTTTTAAGGAATTTGGGAAGTGGCATTTAGGAATCGACACAGA